>NZ_JAAAHR010000241.1:0-10939 GCF_009908215.1 Nonomuraea sp. K271
CTCGTTGAGGGAATCCAGCAGCAGCGACTCGGCGGCGGCGTAGTCGTCGCCGGCCGCCTTGGCGCGCTCGCAGGAGAACGTCAGGGCGGCGGTGTCGCCCTCGGCGGTCAGTTCGGAGGCCAGGGTGCTCAGTGTGGTGGTCTTGCCGGTCTGCCGGGGCGCGTGCAGCACGAAGTAGCGGTCCATGTCGATGAGCACCCGTGCCTGGGGGAGCCGCTGCGTGGGGGCAGCATGTAGTGGTGCTGTGGACCGCACGGGCCGGTGGTGTTGAAGTATCTCGCCCGGGGTGGCCGCATGGACACATACTGTCATCTCGTGCTGTTCCGATGGTGCCGTTGCGCATCGATGCCCCAGGTCAAGGAGCAGGCGCACCTGCCCTCTGTCATCGGCCCGCTGGAGGCCTGGCGGCACTCGTTCATCAGGGTCCGCGCCTGGGGGATCGACATCGGGGGAACGGGCAGCTCGTGTGCCGCGGCCGAGCGCAGGCCGTCGAGGGTCAGGGCGAGGTGCCGCCGCCAGGATCCGGGCGCGGTGCCGTACGTGGCCCGCACGGTCGCCGCCACGCCCCAGATCACGAAGCTCATGTCGGCGATCGTCACGTCACCGCGCAGGGCCCCGGCTTCCTGGGCTCGTTCGATGATGCGCAGCATCGGCTCGATTCCCTGCTCTGGTGCTCGGCGCATCTCCAGCTGACCACCAGGATCATTGGCGGGTCACCCAGGCCACGCGGGGCGCGCCGGGTAACGGTGGGACCTCCGGCGCGCGCCTATGGACGAGCGCGGCCGACCGGCGCATGCCTTGAGTCGGAGGCCGGCCTGTTACGGCGCCTCAGTTCAGCGGGACCGCCGGCCCTTCTTGCCGCCCTTACTGTTCACGCTGCGACCGGACTGCGCCGACCTGCGGCCGGAACCCCCCTGGGCCTTGCGAGCCTGCCGCTGCGACGACGACTGCTGGGCCAGCTTCTGCGTCGGCTTCTGGGTGGGCTTTTCTGGCGGTGTCGCGGTGGCGCGGCCGCGTGAGCTGTTCGCCGTGCGACCGCGTACGATGCCGATGAAGTCCTCCACCAGCCCGGTCGTCCGGTCCGCAGGCCAGGCCAGCGCCACCTGCGACTGCGGCGCGTCCGTCACCGGCCGGTAGGTGAGGTCCTTACGGTGGTGCAGGCGCGCCAGCGACTGGGGGACCAGGACGAGCCCCGTCCCGGCGGCGACGAGCCGGATCGCGTCGGCCGTCGTGGGCGGGCGCTCGAACGCGGGCAGTCCGGGACGGGCCGCCGTCCAGTCGAGGACGTCGTCCAGCGGGTGGAACACCTCATCGTCCGCCAGATCGGAGACGGTCACCTCGTCGGCCGCGGTCACCGCGTGGTCCTTCGGCACCACGACCACCGTGGTCTCCGCGTAGAGGGGGATCACGCTGAGCCCGTCCCGCTCGACCGGCAGCCGGACGAACCCGGCGTCGGCGCCTCCGCCGCGCAGCAGCTCCACCACGTCGGCGGCGGGAACCGAGAGCAGGCCGAGCGGCACGCCGGGCACCCTCTCGGCCCAGATGCCGGCCCATTTGGCGGGCGTCACCCCCGGCGCGTACGCCAGCCGGAAAACGCCGCCGGTCTCCTCGTGAGTCACTCCGCCAGGGTAGCGACGTCAGGAAGACCACCGTTTACTGACTACCCTGGAGTCCATGACGTCGCCCAGATCCAAGACGACCCAGACGATGAAGCCCGCGACCGCGGCCAAGAAACTGGGCATCCTCCTCTCGGCCACACCCGCCGAGTTCCAGGAGGGCGTCGTCTCCAGGAGCGAGCTGAACGCGATGCAGGCGGCCCCGCCCGCCTGGCTCGCCGATCTGCGCCGCAACGGCCCGCACCCCAAGCAGGTCGTCGCCGCGAAGCTCGGGGTCTCCATCTCCGGCCTCGCCAGAGCGGGGATCACCGAGCCGCTCACCACCGCCGAGATCGACGCGATCAAGGCGGAGAATCCCGCGTGGCTGGAGCACGAGCGGTCCGTCCAGGCCGAGGTCCGCAAAGAGGCGCAGCGCCTCAAACAGAGCTAGACCGCCTGCGCGCCGCTCGCGCCGATGGCCATTTCGCCGTCAACATGGCCGGCCGCATGGTCCAAGGTGTGCGCGATCCACTCGGATAACGACACGGATGCGACCTGGGCGGCCGCCCTCCACCTTCGCTCCCGCTCAAAGGAGATGTGGACGGTGACGGTCGCTTTGATGGGTTCGGGATCGGCAGTGCGCGCTCGGCTTGCCTGGATCTCCTTGCGCAGTTTGCTCTGCGGCCAGCCTTCCTCCTCCGCCCGCGCCAGCCATCGCTCTTGCTCGTCCCCGGAAAGGGCGGCGACCTGAGCGTGGTGTTGCAGGCTCAGGGTGTCCCGTCGACGGGACATCGGAACATTCCGGGCAACCCATGCATAGTTGCGCAGCGTCTTGTAGGCCAGATGGGTCTGGGATATGGCCAGCCGATACCGGTCGGGAAAACTCGTCTCACCGTAGACCAGCCAATCTCCCAGCCACCACGCGGAGGAGTCGCCGATCACTCTCAACTGGTCGCCGATTTTTTCCCACGTGTCGAACGGCAGGCCCGCGGGGATTGACAGGCCGATTCTTCCGGCCCGGATGGAAGGCTCAAGACCAAGCCTGTTGGCCATCGATTCCCTTCTCGCTCGACCGCGATCGCGCGAGGGAAGTGCGTCCGTGTTGAGCATTGTTCTCCAGCTCTTGAAGCGAGAACGGAAACGCCCTGGTCAGTCGGGACAGGTGCGAAACGAGCCTAGAGAAGCCCGGTATGTTTGCGGTATATCGGCCCGTGTCACCTGCTCCGGGAGTTGTGGCCGCCGCTTCCGTCCTCGCTTCCCAGCGCCGCGACAATGCGACGCCGAGCTCCTGCCGCCTTCCGCGACTCAGGGACACTCGCTGTTCACGCCATGTGATGCCGCCGGCCGCGTCCAGTTCGCGGAGAACTCGGTCGCACGCTATCACGCGGTTGTCGGTGAACCGCTGACTCGGCCTTGATTGCCATTACCGCCATCGGCGTGAATCCGCTATGTGAACGTTTGAGCTTGCCTGGCATTCGAGCATCGTGTGATACTCCGCCGTGCTGAATGGACGGTGGTCGGTTTCGCCTTTCAGCGCTTTCGTTGTGCGAAATCCCGAGCGGTGACGGAGGCCGCGGTGCGGCGTAATGTGCGTGCGTGGAAGCCGGTCTTGAATGGACCAGGACGTCCTGGTGTGGTTCGTCGCCAGGCGATGATCGCGGTGTTGGTGGTCCTGGCTCTGCTGGGCAACCCGGTGCGGGCGATGCCGGCACATGCCGAGGGGCCGGTCGCCTCTGATCGCTCCCACGCGGTGGCGGCCTGGCAAGAGGGCGGGCCGCAGGTCCGGGCGGCGGCTGAGGCGGCGTTGCTCGGTTCGGACGAGCAGGTCAGCGAGTTCCTGGCCGAAGGATGGGGCAAGGCCCTGCGTCTCGACGAGCGGGACAGGCTCACGAGCATCGTCAGCAACGGCGGTCCCGCTCTGCGGGCGAAGGCTCAGGCCGCCCTGGACGCCGACGCGGCAGGTGATGCGAGCGCGATCAGCACGTTCCTGGCGAGCGGATGGCAGGGCCCGGCGGACATCGACGCGCGGGTGTCGGTGAACCAGCTGATGAGCGCGGGCGGGCGCGAGGTCAAGAAGGCGGCGCAGACCGTACTGAACTCCGGTGACGCGCAGGCGATGCGGAAGTTCCTGGAGAACGGCTGGCAGACGCAGTGGAACACCGACCAGCGGTTGCGGGTCAACCAGGCCGTCAAGACCGGTGGCCCGCACGTCCGCGCCGCCGCCCAGAAGGCGCTGGACGCGGATACGCCGGAAGCACTGGAGGCGTTCCTCGTCTACGGCTGGGCGGTGGCGTCGGCGCGTGACGAGGAGACCGCGACGCTGGAAGACCTCCTCGAACAGGCGGAGGCGGCCGGCGAGGTGGCGGCGCAGGAGACCGCCAGCGCCACCAGCGAGGCTGACCGCGCCAGGGACGCCGCAGCCGCGGCGCGCCGGTCCGCGGCCGAGGCCGCCACCGCGACCGCGGCCGCGCGCGACAACATGGCCGAGGCGAAGACGCAGGCCAAGCGGGCGGCGGCCGCGGCGCAGAAAGCCGCCGCGGCGGCACAGGTGGCCGTTCAGGCCGCCGCGGCGGCGAACCGGGCGGCGCGTGCCGCCGCCAACGCGGCGGCACGCGCCGCGCAGATGGCGTCGAGGGCCAACCAGAAAGCCGCCGCGGCGTATCGGGCCGCTGCCGAGGCGTCCGTGGATGCCAACAGGGCGGACGTCGCACGGCAGGCGGCGCAGCACGCCAACGCGATCGCCCAGCAGACGAGAGATTTCGCCTCCCAGGCGGAAGCGGCAGGCAGGGCGATACAGAACGGCCAGAAGGCCATCGACTCCGCCAATGCCGCGGCCCAGCACGCTCTTGAGGCAGCGATCGCCAATGACGAGGCGGTCCGGTATGCCAACGCGGCCGGCGCCGCGGCCCACGAAGCGGTTGCCGCGGCGGCGAAGGCGCGGGCCAACGCGGAGCGGGCCGTCCGGGCGGCACGGGCGGCCGAGAAATATCTCGCGGTGGCCGTTGAGGCCGCATTCAAGGCGCGGGACGCCGCCAACCGGGCAGCAGCCAACGCCGAGGCCGCGGCAGCCGCGGCCTTCGAAGCCGCGGAGCACGCCGGTGAGGCCGCGGACGCGGCGAATCGGGCCACCGAGCATGCCAACGCCGCCATCGCAGCCGCGCAGGAGGCGGTGGCCACCGCGAATCAGGCGGCCGAGGTGTACGAGGCGGCGCGCACCGCCGACGAAGAGCGCCTGGCGGTGGCCCGGGACGAGGGGTTGGAGACCGCCCGCGCCGCGGCCGCAGAGTACGAGGCGCAGCAACGCGTCGCGGACTGGGACGTCGACCAGGCCGCCAAACGCGATGCCGAGACCAACGATCTCATCGCCGTGGCGCTGGACCCGGGCACCGAGCGTGCCGCCGCGGTGACGGCGGCCCGCAAGGTGGCGCTCAACCTGGCCGGCGGCCAGGGCGCCTGGACCAAACAGGCGGCGCTGACCGCGCTGGGCGGCTCTGACGGTTTCGCGCTGCAGTTCGTACGCACCGGCATCGCCGACGCCGCGGCCCAGGACAACCGCGTCGTGGTCACGAGGCTGGCAGTGAGCGAGAACCCCGCGCTCGCGGCAGCGGCCGACAAGGCACTGGATGGCGACGACCAGGCGGTCGCGACCTTCTTGCGTACGCAGGACTATCCCGGCCGTTATGCCGCAGAGCGGCTGAAGGTCAACCAGATCCTGTCCGCGGCCGAAGCGGACGGTGACGTCGTGCTGGCGGAGCGGGCACAGCAGGCCCTCAACACCGACACGCCGGGGGCACTGCGGGACTTCCTCGACACCGGCCGGCACACCGCGGCGGCCATCGGCGAGCGGGTGCGGGTCAACCAGATCCTGGCCAGCCCGGACAGCGGGCCGGAGGTGAAGGCGGCCGCGCAGATCGCCTTGGAGGGACCGCCTCCAAGCCTGCGGAGATTCCTCTCCACCGGCCACTACACCGCGGCCGAGCGGGACCACGAGAGCGCGATCCACCTCGCTGTGGTCGGCGGCCTGCTCAAGAGGGTCAGCGAGGTCGCCGAGACGGCCGTGGAGAATGCGCTGGAAGCGCAGAGCGTGGCCGCCCGCGCCCGCGACGACGCCACGCAGGCGGCGTCCTACGCGAGGCAGGCGCTGGAATCGGCGAAGCGCGCCGCCGGATATGCCCAGCAGGCCAACGACTACGCCGGCCAAGCCGTGGCCTCGGTGGAGAAGGCCGCGGCCTCGGTCAAGACCGCCCGCAACGCGGCCACCCGCGCCACAGCCTCGGCGCGCAGCGCCATCCGATCGGCCAGTTGGGCAATCGCCTCCCACCAGAATGCCGTCGCCGCCGCCAATAAGGCCAACCGTGCCGCACGCGCCGCCTACCAGGCAGCCGTCGACGCCGGCGAGGATGCGCAGGCCGCCGCCGCAGCAGCGAACGAGGCTTACGAGGCCTATGAGTTCGCCTTCGCCACGGAAATGATGAAGTGCGTCAACGACTACACCGACGAAGACGCCCCCGATTGGGACCTCGTACTCGACAATCCCGAGTGGGCCCAAAACTGCGCGGAAATGTACGTGAACCCGGAGGAACTGCCCACGCGGGCATACATCAACTCCGGCTTCTGTGACCTGTATCCGCAGGACAGCAGGCTCTACCAGAACTGCATCAACTCCACCTTGGACCCTTCGTTCGAAGGGATGCAGAGCCTCGTCTTCGTCTACGAGATGGTCGTCGGGGCACTGGCCCCCGGTTTCGCGTGGTACGGGACGACCGTCTTCGCCGGCTGCGCTCTGACGGGGATCTGCGGCGGCACGCTCGTCATCGGCGAGGTGGGCCTCGAGGTCTACCGCCTGATCAGTGGTGATCAATCGCTGGCCAAGACGCTGCTCAACCTGGGCACGATTGTGCTCGAATCGCTGGTGATCGCCGGGATCGGCAAGCTGCTCAGCGCCGGTTTCCGGCTCATCAAGAACGCCCACACGGCTGCCAGAACAGGTTCGAACGCGGCCTCGGACATTCAGAAAGCCTTGCGTCTGCAGAAGCAACGTGTAGTCCTCGCGGACATTCGGGCGATGTTCGCCGGCGACTACTCCACCGCCAGGAGCACCGCCTTCTTCTGGTCCGGCCGCACCAAGGGGGAATCCGGCGAGTGGGTGAGCGCCGGGAAGGTGGCCCAGGACCTCGCGCCGAGAATGGGCGGCACCACGCTTGAAGGCCTCATGGCGCGTCAAGGAATCCGCGAGCCGGAATGGAAAGAGAGGACAGGCGTGATCGCCGAAGCGATCGATGACGCGTGGAACCAGGTCTCCCTTGCCTATGCCCGGCGGGCCTCCGGCGAGGTCAGGGTGGTTCTCGGCACAAGCGTGCGCGAGGAGAGCGTCTGGCTGAAACACGAATGCATAGAGCTCCTGAGAAACTCCAACGTCACCAAGATCATCGTAATCGGCGTGATCAGGATGGAGCCGGAGCGGGTGATCGAAGATGAGTCCGAGTGCGCTCCGATCGCCAGTCCGGCAAGAGAGCGCGTCGGTGTTCTCGCCGGATGAACCAGGCGCGACCCGTTCAGGCCGCACTCCGCAGCCTGAACGAGATTGCAGGCGCTCGGCTCACGTTCGTGAGCCGAGGGATTCGGTGGCGCCCGCCACACACTTTCTCAACGTGCTCCGCGACAGGAAACACGGAGGTTTGTGATGATCAACTCGCCACCACGCTGGGCGACGCTGGGCGTCGCCACAGTGATGGCAGCGTCTATGTCAGTAGCTGTCGGCCCCGCGCCGGCCGGCGCATCCGCGATCTCGCGCCCGTCGCTGGTGGGCAACGGCGTTCCCCCTTACCCCGGAGCGGCGGAGATCCTGGAGGCTCAGAACGTCAGGCTGATCTCCGGTGACGGGCACATCGTCCTGGCCGACTGCGCCACGCCGGCGGAGGGCGACACCGGCCTGCTGAAGATCTGGACCACTGACGAAGCCATCGGCGCGGACGGGATCGGCCGGGTCTGCTTCAAGGTGACCGCCTCCTCCGGCGTGCTGAACCTCGAAGTCCCTGGCGTGTACGAGATCCGCGGCGACGGCCAGCGTGAAGGCACCGGTCATGAGGTGACCGCGGAACTGCGCACCGACGACGGCGAGGAGCTCACCGTCGAGGTGGATCCGGACGGCAGCACGCAGGTGGGCCTGGGAGCGGACCCGGAGGCGTCCCCGACCATGCTGCTGCAACTGCGTACCGGCACCGGACCCGCGCCGGTCAGCGGTGCGGAGGCGGCGGTCGGCAAGCTCGCCGCCGACGGCCGGGAGTGCACCGCGACGCTGGTCGCGCCGAGCTGGGCGCTCAGCGCCGCGAGCTGTATGGCCACCGATCCGAACCAGCCCGAACTGGCGGAGGGCCCGCCGGACGGCGAGACCCATGTCGTGTTCCCCGGACAGGACGCTACCAAGGTCGACTGGCTGAGCCCTCGTCCCGGCCGTGACGTGGTCCTCGCCCGGCTGGCGGCCCCGATCGAGGGGATCACCCCGATCCAGCCGGCCACCGGAGCTCCCACCGGTGTCGAGATGTCCGCCGTCGGCTACAGCCGCGCCGCCATGACGGACAGCGACTGGACCACCGACCTGCAGGGCAGCGCGCAGATCACCTTCACCGACGTCACCGCCACCGCACTGACCGCCGCAACCGGACCGCTGGTGTGCAGCGGCATGGCCGGTGCGCCCGTCCTTCACGGCGGCAGGCTCGCCGCCGTGCTCAGCCAGGCGGGCCAGGCCGGATGCCCCGGCACCGACGGGAGCGACAGCGCCCTCACCGCCGCCCGTACCGACGATCTCACGACCTGGGTCGACGCCATCGCCACCGCCGCGGCGGACCACACCTGGACCCTGGCCGATCTGCCTCCCGACGCCACTTCGGGCACCGCCGTCAGCGTCAGCGCCGACAGCGCCTTCACCGGCACCGGCCTCCCGTTGACCGCCACCAGCGGTGTGACCTGGAAGACCGGTGACTCCTCCAGCCCGGCCGTCGAACTCGACGGCGCCACCGGGTCGCTGTCCGCGAGCGGCCCCGCCGTCGCCACCGACGCCGACTTCAGTCTCAGCGCCCGGGCCAAACCCACCACCGCCGGTGGCACCGTACTGTCCCAGGACGGTTCCAGAACCGCCGGCTTCAGACTCTGGGTCGAGAACGGAGCCTGGCGCTTCGCCATGAGCCGATCGGACGTGGCCGGTCCCGTCTGGGACACGGTCACCGCACCCGCGGGCAGCGCTCCGGCAGGCGTCTGGTCGCAGGCCACCGTGACCTACAACGCCGCCACCGGCGTCGTGATCCTCTGGGTCAACGGAGAGAACGTGGCCAGCATCCACCGCACCACCAGGTGGAAGGCCACCGGCGCGTTGCGCGTGGGCGCGCACAAGACCGGCGCCACGAGCCTCGGCGGCCACTTCGACGGCGTCCTGTCCACTCTCCATGCCTGGAGCCGGGTCTCGCGTACGCCCGCGAAGAACGACCACGACTTCGACGGGGACGGCCGTAACGATGTCATCATCACCGACAGTGCCGGTGACCTGTGGATGTATCCGAACCACGGCGGATCGAACACGGTCAGCGTCGCCCGTCGTAAGAAGATCGGCAGCGGATGGGGTGCCGCGAAATGGGCCGTCACCGACTGGGACTCCGACGGCCTGGCCGACCTCGTCATGTTCCGCTCCGACGGCATTCTGTGGATGTATCACAATGAGGGCGCGCGCCTGTCGAGCGCAGCCAGGGAGAAAATCGGCACCGGCTGGAGGAAGTACGTCCTCGCCGCCGGCAACGCCAACAGCAACCCGCATCCCGACCTGTTCAGCATCAAGAACGACACCGGCGAGCTGTGGTACTACCCCGACGGGGGCACCAGGGTCCGGATCGGCTCCCGCGGCTGGACCGATTACCGCATCTTCCCCGCCGACTTCGACAACGACGACCGGCCCGATGTCATGGCCATCGACAGATCAGGCAAGCTCTGGTTCTACGCCAACAAGAGCCAGAGCGCTGTCACCCTCGCCGAGCGCACCCAATCCGGCACCGGCTGGAGCAAGTACAAGGTCACCGCCATGGACCTGAGCGGCGACGGGGAGGCCGACCTGGTCGGCATCGACACCGAGGGCAACCTCTGGGTCTATCCCGGCAAGGGCGACGGCCGCTTAGGCAGCCGCTACCAGGTCGGCACCGGCTGGACCGTCATCGCCATCGGCTGACGCGGGTCCCGGGGCACGCCGCTGGTCCGGGGCCGTGAGGTGGGCGTACGCTCGGCGGGTTCGGCGAAGGAGGCTCGTATGGCGGTACGCCTGGAGCGTGAGGGGCCGGTCACCACCGTGGTGCTCAGCAGGCCGGAAGCGCGTAACGCGGTCGATCGGAAGACGGCCGCCGCGCTGGCCGGCGCGTTCCGTGACTTCGAGCGTTCGGACGCGGCCGTGGCGGTGTTGTGGGGGGAGGGTGGCACGTTCTGCGCCGGAGCGGATCTCAAGGCGCTGGACAACCGGGTCGGCGAGGAGGGTGACGGCCCGATGGGGCCGACGCGGATGCGCCTGAGCAAGCCGGTCATCGCCGCCGTGGCCGGGCATGCGGTGGCGGGCGGGCTGGAGCTGGCTCTCTGGTGCGACCTGCGGGTGGTGGAGGAGGGAGCGGTGTTCGGGGTGTTCTGCCGTCGGTGGGGTGTTCCGCTCGTCGACGGTGGCACGGTGCGGCTGCCCCGGCTCATCGGGGCGTCGCGGGCGCTGGACATGATCCTCACCGGGCGGCCGGTGGAGGGCCGGGAGGCGTACGCGTGGGGGCTGGCCAACCGGCTCGTACCGGAGGGCACCGCGCGGCGGCACGCGGAGGAGCTGGCGCGCGAGATCGCCGGGTTCCCGCAGGCGTGCCTGCGCGGTGACCGGTTGTCGGCTCTGGAGCAGGAGGGGCTGGGGGAGGAGGAGGCGATGCGCAACGAGCTGCGGCACGGGCTGGTCTCGTTGCCGGACGCGGCCTCGGGGGCGGCCCGCTTCGCCGAAGGCGCGGGACGGCACGGAGCCTTCGGCGAACCCTGAGCGCCGGCGTGCCGTCAACAGTGTCGGCGTCACCCGCGCAGAACGGTGACCTGGCGGCCGGACGGAGTGGTCGCCTGCTCGAAACTCCCTCGTTCCTTCCACGGCGGAGCTTCGGGGCGCCGGTCGAAGATCACCAGCACGCCGGTGGAGAGGCTGAGCCGGTCCAGATACCGGTCCAGCTGGGCGAGACCCTCGGGCAGGGGGTCGTCCTTGCCGGCTCGCCAGACCTTGAGCTCCATGGCTTCGCGCTGCGTCAGCCGTTCGCCGTCGGGGCCGGTGTGGGGCCAGCGGATCAGGACGTCGA
>NZ_JAAAHR010000242.1:0-10874 GCF_009908215.1 Nonomuraea sp. K271
CCCCCGTCGAGCGCGTCCGGCGACCCCACCGCCGACCCGACGGCGCAGCCGCAGGACCCCACGTCGGATCCCACGTCGGACCCCACCTCGCAGCCCACCTCGCAGCCCACGGAGGCGAGCACGGACTCCGGCGGGTCCGACCGCCCGGAGCCCGGTTCGCCGATCATGCACGGCGAGTTCCCCGACTGGAAGTTCAGCCTGGGGAGCGCGAAGTTCGCCGCCGACAAGGTGGGCGGCTGGACGTACGACTCCTGCGACACCGTGGACGGGCAGGGCGAGCTGGCCGCCAACGACTGTGAGCGCGCCGTCGAACTCGCCTACTCGGCCTACTCGGGGCACCTCAAGGCGGTCCAGGTCATCATGGCGTTCCCGAGCGAGGCCGCCGCCAAGACCGCCGCGACCCGCCTGGCCAAGCTCCCCGCCAAGGCCGTGAAGTGGCGCCGGGACCAGGCGCTCGACACGTTCGTCTACGGAAAGATCCGCTCAGGAGCGATCAAGAAGTACGTCGTCCTGACGGTCGTCACCGCCGACAGGACGGCCCGCGCCAAGGCCACGAAGTTCCACCATTACCTGCAGGCCGACCACAAGAACTACTTCCTCTTCCGCGACCTGTGACCGGCCGGGCCGCCTCGGAGCCGTGCCCCGACCCGCGGTGAGCGGCGGCGACGTGCGCCGATAACGTCAGC
Organism: Nonomuraea sp. K271; assembly: GCF_009908215.1. Lineage (NCBI taxonomy): Bacteria > Bacillati > Actinomycetota > Actinomycetes > Streptosporangiales > Streptosporangiaceae > Nonomuraea > Nonomuraea sp. K271. Next base: position 687 of record NZ_JAAAHR010000242.1, read on the forward strand.
GTCATGTTCGATTCCCACCTGGGCGCGGGGCGACGATGATCGGCGCCATCGCGGACGACTTCACCGGTGCGACCGACGTCGCGGTGGCCCTGCGCCGCCGTGGCATCCGTACCGTGCTGTTCTTCGGGCTTCCGCCGGAGTCGGCCGGGCCGCCCGAGCACGACGCGGTCGTGATCGCGCTGAAGACGCGGACGGCCCCCAGGGCGGACGCGGTCGCGCAGTCGACGGCGGCGCTCGGCCGGCTGCGCTCGCGCGGCGTCCGGCAGGTGTACGTCAAATACTGCTCCACGTTCGACTCCACGGCCGAGGGGAACATCGGGCCGGTCCTCGACGCCCTTGCCGAGGCCATGGACGTGCCCGTGGTCGCCATGACGCCCAGTTCGCCCGAGCACGGGCGCACGCAGTACAACGGCTACCTTTTCGTCGGGGACGTCCTGCTCGGCGAGTCGCACATGCGCCACCACCCCCTGACCCCGATGACCGACTCCTTCCTGCCGCGCCTGCTGGAGAGGCAGAGCGCCCACCGGGCGGGCGTCGTGACGCTGGCGCAGGTCCGGGCGGGGGCGATCGGGCGGCGGCTGGCCGAGCTGCGGGCGGAGGGTGTGCGCTACGCTCTCGTGGACGCCGTGGACGACGCCGACCTCGTGACCGCCGGCCGGGCGTTGGTGGACGCGCCGCTGGTCGCGGGCGCGGCCGGCCTGGCCGGAGGGCTCGCCGCGGCGCACGCGCGGACCGGGCGCGAGGACGCGCCCGCCCCCGCGCCGCAGGGCGCCGCGGCGGTGCTGGCGGGCAGTTGCTCGGCCCGTACGCTGGAGCAGGTCTCCGCGATGATCGAGGCGGGCAGGCCGGCCTACCGCCTGGACGTGCTGGCCGACCAGGATCCGGAGTCGCTCGCCAGGGACGCGCTGGCCTGGTACGACACGCTGGACGCCGCGGCCGGCGCGCCTCTCGTCCACGCGTCCGCCGAGCCCGCGGCGCTGCGCCGCGTCCAGGAGGCCCTGGGGGTGGAGCGGTCGGCCGCGATCGTGGAGTCGGCGATCGGCCGCGTCGCGCAAGGGCTGGTCGAGCGGGGTGTCACCCGCGTGATCTCGGCGGGCGGCGAGACCTCGGGCGCCGTCGTGAACGCGCTCGGAGTGCTCGGCGGTGTCATCGGCGCAGAGGCAGCACGCGGAGTCCCGTGGATCCACACCTCATCCGGACTCGCCCTGCTGCTCAAGTCGGGCAACTTCGGCGAACCCGGCCTGCTGGTGAAGGCCTCACGATGATCCGCCCGGTAAGGACGGTCAGTCGAAAAGGCCGAGGCGGTGGGCGGCGGCGGCCGCCTCGGTGCGGGTCGACACCTCCAGCTTGGCCAGGATGTTGGAGACGTGCACGCTCACCGTCTTCTGCGTGATGAACAGCCGTTCCGCGATCCCCCGGTTGGTGAGCCCCTCCGCGACCAGGCGCAGCACCTCGGACTCGCGGGCCGTGAGCCCTCCGGTTCCCTGGCCGCCGCCGAAGCGGGCTCTGCGCCCGAACTCGTGCAGCGCGCTCTCCAGCGGCGCGGCGCGCAGCTTGCCCGCCGTCTCCCTGGCGAGGTCCCACTCCGCCTGGGCCGCCTCCCGCTCGCCCGCCGCGAGCAGCGCCTCGGCCAGCCGCCAGCGGGCACGCGCGGTCTCGTAGGCGAACCCGTAGTCGAAGGTCTCCACCGCCTGCCGCCACAGGTCCACGTCGAGCCGGCCGTGCACGCGGTGCCATTCGGCCTCGACGCGCCACCCCCACGCCCGCCCCTCGGGGCCCAGGTGGCCGCCCTCGCCGGTGGGGCCGGCGTCGAGTGCCGCACGGGCGCGGCGGCGCAACTCGTCGGCGCCGTCGGTGCTGCCGAGCTCCGCCAGCGCCCACAGCCCGACGGCGGCCATGCGGACGTTGCCCGACTCGCCCTCGACCAGCCGGTCCATGACCGCGTTCACGTGGTCGAGCGCGGCCCGCGGGTCGCCGTTCCACAAAGCGTGCTCGGCGGCCAGTCCCCGTGACATGTATGCGGCCAGCTCGTCGGACCAGAACGGCCGCAACCAGCCCAGCCGGCTCTCCACGGTCGGCAGGCCGCGCCCCACCTCGACGAACAGCGCGAACGACGACAGGATCGCCTCGGGCACGGTGCCCACCCGCGCGGGAAAGCCGGCCGCGACCGTCTCCGCCTGGTCCCACTCGCCCGCGACGTAGTGGATGAGGAAACGCAGGAAGCGCAGGTCGGTGCCGTAGGTGCTCCACTTGAGGCCGGTCTCGAAGGCCATGCGGATGCCTTCGTCGGCCGCTTCCGCCGCGTGGTCGAGCAGGCCGCCCTCGTAGTGGATGCGGGCGTGGTGGAAGCGGGCGCGAAGGTCCATCGCCAGGTCGCCCGAGGTCCCGGCGACGACGGTCTTGACCAGCTCGTGCGCCCTGTCGGTGTCACCCTGGTATTCGGCGTGGGTGGCCAGCGTGAGCAGCGCCCCGGCCTCGGCGTCCCTGGCCCCGCAGGCGTGGGCGACGTCGAGCGCGCGGGCGGTGAGGCCCTCGATCTCGCGATGGCGTGGGCTCCAGAGCAGCGTGCGGGCCTGGGTGGCGAGGGCACGAGCGAGCTGCGGCGCGTCGTGCGCGGCCTGGACCGCGCGCTCGGCGGCCGCGATCGCGGCCTCCGGGTCGTCGGCTTCGTAGAGGTAGTAGGCGAGCCGCTCGAGCACCTCGGACGTTGGCGGCAGGGCCTTGAGCCGGCTGATCGCGCGGTGGTTGTCGCCGGCCCCGGCCGCCATGACAGCGCTGCGGAACGCCAGCTCCTCCCGGCTCTCCCCGGCCAGCTCGGCCGCGCCGTCGACCCGCTCCCACAGGCCGAGCGCCCGGTCGTAGTGGTCGTGCGCCTCGGCGGGGGCACCGAGCAGCGCGGCCTGGCGGCCCGCCTCGACGGAGGCGGTGAACGCTCCGGCCAGGTCGTGGCCGGCGAGGTGGTGATGGGCCAGCTCGGCGGGCGTGGTGAGCAGCCGGGCGAAGGCGGCGTGCAGCCGGGTGCGCTCGCCGGGCAGCAGGTCGGTGTAGACGGCTTCCTGCAGCAACGCGTGACGGAAGGTGTAGCCGTAGCCGTCGACCCTGAGCAGCCCGCGCGAGACGATCTCCCGCACCGCCTCCTCGAACTCGGTCAGCGGCAGCCCGGACACCTCACGCAGCAGCGCGTCCTCCACCCTGCGCCCGGCCACGGCGGCGGCCCGCAGCACCCGCTGCCCCGCCTCCGGCAGCACCTCGACCCTGGACATGAGCAGCCCGGCCAGCTCGTCGGGCAGCGCGTCGCCCTCGGCCATGGCCGCGAAGAGCTCCTCCGCGTAGAACGGGTTGCCGTCGGCGCGGGACACGATGAGTCCGAGCTCCTGAGCGCCCACTTCACCCATCGTGGCCACATAGTCGGACATGTCGCCCACGCTCAGCGGCCCCAGCTCGACGTGCGTCACCGTCGGCAGCCGCCTCATCTCTGCCAGCACCGACCGCAGCGGATGACGGCGGTGCAGGTCGTCGGTGCGGTAGGTGCCGACGACGCAGACCCGCTCGGTCTGCACCATGCGGCTGAGGAACACCAGCACATCGCGGGTGGACCGGTCTGCCCAGTGCAGATCCTCGATCACGAACAGCACCGGCTGCACGTCGGCCAGCAGCCCGAGCAGCGAGCCGAACAACCGCTGCTGGGTGAGCCCGGCCGAATCCGCGCTCTCCCTGCCCGGGAGCAGCCGGCCCAGCATCGGATGGGCGGCGGCGGCCTCGCGGACCGCCGGCTCGGCGCCGCGCAGCGCGTCGGCCAGCGGCAGGTAGGGCAGGGCGTCGCCCAGCTCGGCGCACTGGCCGGCCAGCACGTGGAAACCTCGCGCGCGAGCGTCGGCGACCAGCTCGGAGACCAGTCGCGTCTTGCCGATGCCAGCGTCGCCGCCGACGAGGGCGACGCCTGCCGTGCCCTCTGCGGCCGACCGCACCACCCGCACGAGCCGGGACAGCTCAGCGGAGCGCCCGACGAGGAGACCTTTCATGCCAGAAACGATGCCACGCTCCTCCGACCCTGCATTGGTCCGGGGAAATGGCCTCCGATTGGCCCTGATCTCCCTACCATATGCATCTTACGCTGCCTTTTTGTGATCCCTCCATCAACGTACGCGCTCTTCGTGACCGCCTCGCTCGCCCTCATCCTCATCCCGGGGCCGAACCACCTCTACATCACCGCCAGAGGCCTGGCCCAGGGCCGGGCGGCGGGCCTGGCCAGCGCCCTCGGCGTCGAGATCGGCACACTCGTGCACATCGCGGCCGCGGCCGCCGGCCTGTCGTACGTGATCTCGCAGTCGGCGACGCTCTTCGCGATCGTCAAGTGGGCGGGCGTCGCCTACCTCGTCTACCTGGGCATCCGCGCGTTCACGGGCAAGGACGCCGAGACGGGGGCGCCGGCGCGGCAACCGCTGCCCAAGGTGTTCCTCGAAGGCGTGCTGGTCAACGTGCTCAACCCCAAGGTGGCGCTGTTCTTCCTGGCGTTCCTGCCGCAGTTCGTCCAGCCCGACGCGGGCTCGCCGACCCTCCAGGTGATGGTGTTCGGGCTGACGGCGCTGTGCCTGGGGCTGGTGTCGGACATCGTGTACGCGTTCGCCGCCGGCGCACTCGGCCACCGGCTGCGCCAAAGGGCGAGGACGCTCAGGTACGTCAGCGGCGTCGTCTACCTCGGTCTGGGAGTGGCCACCGCGTTCGCCGGGAGACGATGACGCGGCTTCACAACGACAGGGCGGCCGGGATGCGGTCGAGTACGGGGTGGGGCGCCAGCCCGTACGCGTAAAAGTCGACCGCGAGCGCGCCCGCCGCCCTGGCGCCCCTGGCCTTGGCCACCAGCCGGTCGGCCGAGTCGCTGTCGGGGTGGCCAGGCCGCAACACGGCGCGCACCTCGCGGTCCTTGCCCACGGACCGCAGGTAGGCTCCCACGTCGTCGGCCACCCTGGCCGCGTCGCGCGCGTAGGCCAGCACACCGAAGGCGGGCACCAGGTCGCCCAGCGCCACCAGGTCGACCCCGAGTTGCCAGGCGTCGTGCGCGGCCAGCCCCGGTGTGGGCAGCCCGTCGGTGTAGCCCTTCACCGCGCCGGTCGAGTCGACGAACACGAGCCTGGACCCCTCGTCCGCCACGGCGGAGGCCACCTCGGACACCAGCGTGGTCACGGTCTCCGAGCGGGCCCTGGCGTAGGCGACGACCTCCGGCCCCGCGTACGCGGTCAGCGCCGCCCTGGTCACCTCGCCCTGCGCCGCCGGGTCGCCGTCGAGCACGCCGCCCACGATCCTCGCGCACTCGTCGCGCGCCACGTCTGCCTTCACGCCGAGGTCGGTGGCCCGGCGCATGCAGTAGTCGCAGAAGCAGAGCCCGAACAGGTAGGTGTCCATCGGCCCGAGGGGCACGAACGAGCGCTGCGGCTTGAGCGGCCTGAAGTGCAGCGACTCGGCCACCACGCTGTCGACCCCGAGCCTGGCCACCGCCCTGGCCAGCGCGACGGCGTAGTCGCGTACGTCGGGGTGCGCGGGACACAGGTCGGTGAGCGAGCCCCGGTCGCCGAAACAGTCGCGGACGGTGACGTCCGGATGCCTGGTGCCGAGCGTGGCGTTGCGCAGGAAGACCGTCCATCCGTGGAGCTTCATGGACCGTCGCGCGCACGCTTCGCCAAGCCCGTCGAACGCGTCCTGGTAGCCCGGCACGGGAGCGAGGCGCAGCCCGGCGAACAGGTCGGGCGGCGGGGTGAAGTGGGCGGCGTCGTGGCGGACGGTCAGCCGGGACAGTCCGTGCGGGGTGACGTCGCGGGAGGCGTGGTGCACGGCGCCGACGGTGACGCCGCGCACGCCGTACGCGCTGATCCTGTCGAGCACCCGCTCGACGCCCTCGCCGCGAAGGTCCTCGACGAAGGCGTACACCGAACTGTCCACAAGCAGACCTTAAGCGCTCTTGTGAGCGACGAAGTCGATCTCCACGAGGATGTCCATCAGCTCGGAGCCCACGGTGGTGCGTACGGGGAAGGGCGGGTTGAAGTAGGACTTGTACACCTCGTTGTACGCGGCGAAGTCGCGCTTGAGGTGCTGCAGGTGGACCGTGGCCTTGACCACGTCGTCGAAGCCGAGGCCGTGCGCGGCGAGGATGGCGCCGAGGTTGCGCATGACGCGGTGGGTCTGGGTGGCGACGTCGTCGCCGTCGACCTCACCGGTCTGCGGGTCGATCGGCCCCATGCCGGAGGTGTAGACGAAGTCGCCCACCACGAGGCCCTGGGAGTAGGCGCCGATCGGGGCGGCGCCCTCGGTGGTCCTGAGCTCCTTCTTCACGATCTCTCCCTAGAAGTCGGTGTGTATCGTGCCCACGACACGGTAGTCCTGGTCCACCAGAGGCAGCTCGCGCCACTTGTCGAACGCGGTGCACGGGTGCGAGATGCCGAACGCCAGCAGGTCACCGACCTCCAGCCCGTCGCCGCGCACCAGGGCGTGCTGGTCCTGCATCTTCGTGACGGTGACGCCCGCGCGCCGCGCGACGGGCAGCCCTTCGTCGTACGGCGCGTCCCGCTTGCCCATGCCGACGACCGCCAGCCCCGGCTCGGGTGTGGAGAGCACGTGCGCCCACACCTCCAGCGCCGGCCGCAGCTCGCCCGCCATGCGGTTGAACGGCGTGCGCTCGCGGTAGTAGCCGTCGTCGTGCGTGACGTAGGCGCCGCTGCGCAGCAGGATGCGGGCCTGGGTGGCGACGAGCTCGCGCCCGATCACGTCGAACCACTGGCTGCCGCCCACGGTCAGGATCGGGTGGCGGACGCGGAGGTATTCGACCGCCTCCCGCAACGCGTCCAGATATTTCCGTACGTCGTCGGCGGTCTTGAGCGCGCCCTCGTAACCCGCGACCCCCACCGGTTCGACCCCGGGCGTCTCCTGCGCGCAGGCCACCACCGCCAGCAGGTCGTCCAGCGAACGGCATCCGGCGCGGCCGCCTTCGTGCCCCAGCTCCACCAGCACCCGGAACGGCCGCGACCCCGCGTGGCGGGCCAGGATGCCGATCCCGGCCACGGAGTCGGCGAAGCTCAGGAACTCGAACGAGGGATCACGCTCCAGCTCTCCGGCCGCCCAGGCCAGCCCTGCCGGGTCGACGACCTGGTTGGCGGCCATGATCCGGTCCGCGCCGAACTTCCTGGCCGCGCGGGCCTGGCGCGGCGTCGCGACGGTCAGCCCCCAGGCGCCCGCCCGGAGCTGGAGCGCGGCGATCTCGGCGGACATGTGCGTCTTGGCGTGCGGCGCCAGCTCAAGGCCGTGGTCGCGGGCGAAGGCCGCCATCGTCGCCACGTTGTGTGCGAGCGCGTCCTGGCGCACCACCATGAGCGGGAAACCGAGCGTTCCTTCGAAGATCGACCGCCCGAGCGTCTCCTGCACGAGGCCCCTTTCCTTCGGCGTCCGACGATATCCTGAATCCTGACATTTCCGGCAAGGCCCGGCCGGGGTCACGGCCGCAGCGCACGCCCCGGCGTGGCGCCGGTCAACTCTCCCCCGGCCAGCACGCGCGCCCCCGACACGAGCACGTCGTCCACGCCGGACGCGAGCGTGCGCGGAGCGTCGTACGTCGCCAGGTCGGCCACCGTGTCGGGGTCGAACACCACCACGTCGGCCGCGAACCCGCCCCGCAAAATTCCCCGGTCGGTCAGCCCGAACCGCCGGGCCGGATGCGCGGCCAGGTGCACCGCGGCCTGCTCCCACGTCCAGTCGCCGAGCTCCCTGACATGCCGGCCAAGGAACCGGGCGAACGCCCCGAACCCCCGCGGATGCGGATGACCGCCCACATAAATCCCGTCGGAGCCGCCGGTCTGCGACGGATGACGCAACACGCGGCGTACGGACTCCTCGCCCTCAGGGCCCTCGTCGGGGCGGGCGGACACCACGCCCGCCTCCAGCCGCGTCTCTGCCAGGAGGCGGCGGCAGAACGCGGCCGGCTCCAGCCCCGCCCGCTCGGCCGCCGCCACGATGGTCAGGCCCTCCGCCCACTCCAGCCCCGGCGCGTGCGAGACGGTCAGCCTCGGCCAGGTGTCCGCCAGCGTCGGCCACCAGTCGTCGAGCCCGTCGGAGCCGATCATCTCCAGGGCGCGGTCGGTCTCGGCGCCGGGCACCGACGGCGGCAGCACGACCATGGCCAGAATCGTGTTGCCGCGCAGGTAGGGGTAGGTGTCGAAGGTCAGGTCGACGCCCTCGCCGAGCGCCCGCTCGACCAGCGGCAGCAGCACGTCCGCGGGACCGTGGAGGTGGGAGACGTGCACGGCCGCGCCGGAGCGCCGGGCGATGTCCACCACCTCCGCCATGCCGACCCCGGCTTCCGTGCCGTAGGCGCGCATGTGGGTGACGTAGGGGAGGCCGCCGAGCGGAGCGCACAACGCGGCCAGTTCCTCGGCCGAGGCGTAGCCGCCCGGCAGGTATTCGAGCCCGCTCGACAGGCCGGCCGCGCCCTCCGAGAGCCCGCGCTCGACGTGCCGCACCATCGCCGCGACGTCGCCGGACGAGGCGGGAGCGGACGACGGGCCCATGACGTCGTAGCGGATGGTGCCGTGCGGCAGGAGGTAGGCGGTGTTCAACGCCACCGCGCGGTCGTAGCCGTCGAGCAGCTCCCCCACGGTCAGCGGCCCCTCCCGCGGCGCCCCGCCCCGCAGGGGCCCGTTGACGGCGGCGAAATAGCGGGCGGCGTAGGCGACGGTCGCGGCCGAGCCGGGCGCGAAGGACAGGCCGTCCTGCCCGAGCACGAACGTCGTCACCCCCTGCCGCAGCGCCGCCCTCTGCACGACCGGATCGAAGACGACCGCGTCGCCGTGGGCGTGACAGTCCACGAAACCGGGCGCGACGAACCGGCCCGCCGCGTCGATCACCGTCTCGGCCTGCGCGCCGTCCAGCCGGCCCACCGCCGCGATCCTGTCGCCGGCCACCGCCACGTCCGCGCGGAACGGCGGGGCGCCCGTGCCGTCGAGCACCCTGCCGCCGCTGATGACTACGTCGAACCTCACCCAAGGATTCAATCAGAGCCGCGGTACGGCCTCCGTCCGCACTCCAACGACGGGTTGACCGGATGTTCGGCCAGCAGGTCACGGGCCTGCGAGCGGGCCAGGTTCCAGCCGTTCCACGGGTCGGGGCGGTCCAGCCCGTTGGCCTCGACCACGTCGGCGAGCACGCAGCTGCGCTGCGGCTCGGGCAGCCGGTCCAGGGCCGGCACCGCCTCCGCGCCGAGATCGCCCAGGTAGTCGGAGTCGAGGTTGGTGACCCCGCGCACCTCCACCTGCGAGTACGCGACCCGCAGGTCGGGGTTCACGACGGCGAACGCCGCCAGGCCGATCCCGGTCACCAGCACGACCGTGCGCGGCAGCCAGCCGGAGTCGCGCCCCGCGAACCGTACCGCCCCGGCCAGCAGCACCAGCGTGAACAGCGCCCCCAGCCACCAGACCGTGGCCTGCACCGACAGCCGCAGCCTGGACAGGCCGTAGGCGTCGGTATAGAGGTTCATCCGGTGCAGCGCCGAGACCAGCACCACCATCGTCAGCCCGCACAACATCGCGAGCAGCCCCGCCAGCATCCAGCGCTCGCGCCGCTCCGCCTTCAGCAGCCCGCCGGCCACGGCCACGATGCCCAGCACGAACACGCTGACCACGACCAGCTGGAAGAACCCCTGCCGGGCATACTCCGCGTAGCTCAGCCCCGCCGTCTCCAGCACCCAGGCGTCGCCCCCGAACAGCGCGGTGATCTGCACCGCCACGAACGACGCGAACAACAGGTTCACCGCCGTGAGCGGCACCAGCCAGATGCTCGTGCTCACCCTGAACTTCTCGCGCGGCCCCATGGGATCGTTCACCGGCCTGAGCGCCACCAGCACCACGGCGGCCAGCAGCACGGCGAACAGGACGAAGAGGAAGACCCGCAACGGCGCCGACTCCGCCCACTCCGGCGCGGTCATCACCCGCCGCAGGTAGGTGGCGAACACCGCGTCCGCCGAGGCGAACAGCAGCCCGAACACCGCCAGCAGCACCGCCGTGATGCCCAGGGCGGCCATCGTCGGCATGACGCGCCGCTTGGCCGACAACCTCTTCAGCGGCCCGGCCAGGAACCACTGCACCGGGCCCAGGGCGAGCACCACGGACACGCTGCCCCTGATCACGCCCAGCCAGCCCGCGCCCGCCC
>NZ_JAAAHR010000243.1:0-10821 GCF_009908215.1 Nonomuraea sp. K271
GGCCGATGGTCTCCCAGGTGGGGCCGGGCGAAGGCCGGGAAAGACGGTCGAGGACGTTGCGGGTGATGCGGGCCAGCGCCGGGTCGTGCAGGGTGTTGCCCCAGTTGATGGTGCCCGCGTTGAAGACGGTGCCCGCGCCGAGGCGGTGCACGCTCATGGTGGCGGCGCCGGCTCTGCCGTACCGGCGCCAGTGGGCGAGGTCGGCGGTGGCGAGGACGACGAGCGACGGCGGCGCGCCGTCGCGGCCCGACGCCCGGGGCACGCCGTCCACCCAGTCGAGGTCGGCGGCGTCCGTCTCGTAGCCGATAGCGCCCCGCCCGAAGGGGTCGCCGTCGGCCAGCCCGGTGCCGTCGAACACCCAGTGCCCGGCGAAGCGGACGGTGTAGCACTCCCCGGCCATGACGCTCGAGTCGACCCAGCAGCCGGCGCCGTTCCTGAACGACAGGCCTGTCAGGATGTTCTCCGGGCGGTTGACGGGTTCGCTGGGCCATTCGACGGTGACGCGGCCCGGGTCGGAGGCGGCCATGGGGTCGGCCACGGCGTCGCGATAGCAGACCATGGTGCGCAGGTCGTCCTCGAACCGGACCTGCCACCAGCAGGTGTTGCCGGAGAAGACGGCGAGGTTGCCGCCGCGCCGCACGAACTCCTCGACCGCGTCCCGCATCTCCCACGACCAGTACTCGTCGTGCCCGTTGACGACCAGCAGCCGGTAGCGGCCCAGCAGGTCGGGGCCCGCGAGCGGGGCCGGGCCTGCGTGCAGGTCGAGGGCCGAGCAGTAGTCGACGGCGTAGCCGGCCGGCGCGAGCCAGCGGAGCAGGCCCAGCTCCCACTCCTCGACCTGCGGCCCGGCTCCGGGACGGTCGAAGGTGACCTTGACGGCGCGGTCGGGCTGCTCCGCCTGGTAGAGGCCCTCCCCGGGGACGCCGGGCCGGTTGTACGCCTCCCAGGTGGGGAACGGGATCGACAGCAGAATGGGCGAAGCGGGCACAGTACTGCGTACGACGAAATATGCCGAAATATCGTGGTAGATGGCTCGATAGAGCGAGCTGGGCCAGTCCGTCCCGACCTTCAGCGTCCAGAACGGTCCCGGCGCGGCGGCGCACTCCAGGACGGTCCGCCCGGACGGCACATCCTCCACCCTGATCGGCCCGCCGCCCTCGTCGAGCAGGCGGAAACGCAGCGCGTCGCCCTGCGCGCACGACGTCGACGTGGCGTACAGGCTCATGTTCGCGCCTCCCCCGCCACCAGCTTCTCCAGGTCGAGCAGGTAACGCTCGGCGTCCGGCGGCGGCAGCAGCGCGGTGTCGGCGTAGCACGACACCTCCATCCGGCCGGGCTCGCCGCCGACGTGCACGCGGAAGTCGCAGATGTTGCGGTCCATCGTGTCCGTCCTGACCACCTCCGTCACCCCCGGGGCGGGCTCGCGCGGCATTCCGTCCTCCTGGACGAGCCGCTGGTCGTTGAAGCAGCCGAACGACCTGATGCCCGGCCCGGCGCCGCCGACCGCCTCCGCCATGGCGCACGGGTCGTACTGGGCCAGCCGGTAGGCGCGCAGCGCGCGCCCCCACGCCTGGCGTACCAGCGCGTCGAACGAGCCGGTGCGCAGGTCGAGCACCACGAGCGCCTCCTGCGAGATGGTGCCCACCACGTCGCGGCGGCCGGCCGCGAAGCGGTTGTTCACGATCACCCGCATCCCGTGGAAGCGCTGCCCGGTGAGCCCGCCGGCCAGCCGCATCGCGGCGGCCAGCAGCACGGTGGAGGAGCTGACCCGGTTGCGGGCGGCGACGTCCTGGGCGGCGGCGTCGAGGGCGGGCGAGCGCAGGGTGACCTCGACGAATCGAGGCCTTTGCGGCGGGTGCGACGGCGGCGGGACCGGGTCGAGGCGGGCGTGCTCGGCGAGCCAGGCGGCGATGGTCTCCCGCGACAGGCGCCGCCCGTCGGCCGACCCCTGCCAGGCGGCCAGTTCCCTGGGCGACGGGCCCGGCGGGGGCGGCAGGGAGTCGCGCAGCAGGAGCAGCCTGAAGTCCTTGACGAGGAGGTCGGCCGCGTGGCCGTCGGCGGCGAGGTGGCTGAGGACCAGGACGACCTGGCGTACGTGTCCTGCCTCCGTCACGAACGCCACCCGCAGCGGCCACTCCTCGTCGTACCGGAACGGCCGGGCCGTCAGCCGGTCGCACACCTGCGGGCCCGGCTCGGCCCCGGCCACCTCGAAGCCCGGCCGCGTCTCCGGGAAGATCCGCTGCAGCGGCGCGTCGCGCGGTCCGGTGAGCCGGGTGCGCAGGGACTCGTGCCTGGCGACCAGCCGGTGGAGGGCCTGGACCGCGCGCTCCACGGTGACGGGCCGCTTCCTGGGCGCGTCGAACACGCGGCCGATGTTGAGGTAGTGGTCCTGCGGCTGCGCCGCGAGGACGGCCCGCCAGATGTCCTGCTGGCCCCATGTCAGCGGCGCGTCGACCGGTTCAGCCATGCCGGGCGGTTCAGCCGTGCAGCCGTACGTAGTCCACCAGCTCGTCGAGGCCGTCCAGGGTGGTGGGTTCGAGCTGCACCCCGAACTCGGCCTCCACCGCGTCGATCAGCCTCAGGCAGGCGAGCGAGGTGACGCCGAGATCGCTCAGCCGGCTGCGCCCGGCCATCACCTCGGCCGGGTCGACCGCGCCGTCGGTGGCCTTGGCGATCATGCCGGCGAGCCGCTCGCGGAGCTCTCCATCCATCAACACCTGGTGAACCCTCCCTGGTCGGGGAATCCGCGGCGAGTGTGTCACGCGTTACCAGATGTCGGCAAGCGCCTGAAGGTGAGGGCTTGACGCCTCTGTGCATTTTTTCTAGCGTCAAGCGGCACGACGAAAATAATTCTGGGGGTGGTTCCGTCGGCCCTTCCAGTCCCCGATCTCCTGTCGTCCCGAGCAGCCACCGAGCCTGATCACGAAGCCCTCGTCGTCGCCGGCCAGGGAGCCATGACCCTGCGCGAATGGGACGAGCGCTCCACCGCCGCCGCCCGCGGGCTGCCGGGGCCGCTCCGGGGCGAGCGGGTGGCGCTGGTGTTCGGCGGCCGTGACTGGCTGGACTACGCGGTGAGCTGGATGGCCGTGCTCAAGGCGGGCGGCGTGGCGGTGCCGCTGCCGGACCGGGCGGCCCCTCCCGAGCAGGCGTACATGATCGAGCACTGCGGCGCGGCGGCGGTGGTGCACGGGCGCGACGCGCTGCGGGAGCCGCCCCCGGGACCCGCCGTCATCGCCTTCGAGGAACTGTTACGTCGCCCGGGAGCCCCGCCCGCGCTCCCGCCCGCGATCGATCCGCTCTCGCTCGCCCAGATCCTTTACACCTCCGGCACCACGGGCCGCCCCAAGGGGGTGGCCGCCACCCACGCCAACCTGACCTTCCCGCCCGTGCACCCCAAGCGCCGCCCGTTCGCCCATTCCCGGTATCTGGTGCACGCCTTCCCGATCGGCACGAACGCCGGCCAGGTCATGCTGCTCCACGCGCTTACCACGGCCCCCACCGTGGTCACGCTGCCGATGTTCACCCCGGCCCGCTTCGCCGCCCTCGTCGAGACGTACGCGGCCGGCACCTGCTTCGTCGTGCCCGCGATGGCGATCGAGCTGCTCAACGCCCGGGTGCAGGACCGCCACGACCTGTCGAGCGTGCTGCTGCTCGGCTCGGCCGCCGCCGCGCTCCCGCCGGCCGTGGCCGCCGGGCTCACCGTCGCGTTCCCGAACGCGGCCGTGGCCAACTATTACACCTCCACGGAGGCGGCGCCCGCCCAGACCATCATGATCTACGACGGCGACCGGCCCGGCTCCCTCGGCCGGGCGGCGGGCGGGTCGCGGCTCAGGATCGCCGACGCCGAGGGCAACCCCGTGCCCGAGGGGACGACGGGCGAGGTGTGGTTGCGCGCGGCGGCCCATCCCCGCGCCTACTACGGCGAGCGCGACGACGCCTTCCAGGACGGCTGGGTCCGCATGGGCGACCTGGGCTACCTCGACGACGAGGGCTACCTGTACCTCGTCGACCGCGACGGCGACGTGATCAAATCGGGCGCGTTCAAGGTGTCGACGCTGCAGGTCGAGGCCGCGCTGCACGAACATCCCGCGGTGGCGGACGCGTCGGTGTTCGGCGTCGCGCACCCGGTGATGGGCATGGCGGTGGCCGCGGCGGTGGTGGCCCGAGAGCCGCTGGCGCTCAGCGACGTACGGTCGTTCCTCGGCGGCCGGCTGGCCGGGCACGAGCTGCCGTCGAAGCTGCTCTGCCTCGACTCTCTGCCGAGGAACACCGCCGGCAAGGTCATCAAGCGGGAACTGCGCCGTCTGGCAGAGGAGTGAACATGGTCCTGGCATCGCAGGCGCAGCACGGGATGTGGATCACCGAGGTGTTGCACGGCACGGGAACGGCCTACCACATGCCGTTCGCCCTCTGGTTCGACGGGCCGCTCGACCGGGAGGCGATGGTGCGGGCGTGCGAGGCGGTCGTCGACCGCCATCCGGTGCTGAGGTGCGCGTTCGAGCAGCGCGACGGCGACCTGCACCTGGCGCCGGACGCCGCGCGCCCGCCCGTGACGTTCACGGCCGCGCCCGATCCGGGACGGCTGCTGCGCGAGGAGATCGCGCGGCCGTTCGACCTCGGGCGGGGACCGCTCGCGCGGTTCACGCTGGCGCAGGTGGCCGGGGAGCGGCACGTGCTGCTGTTCGCCGGGCACCACCTGGTGTTCGACGGCATGTCCAAGGACCTGCTGACACGCGACCTCGCCGCCGCCTACGCGGGTGAGGCGCTCCCGCCGCTGCCCATGCCGTACGGCGCGCCGCTCACGATCCCGCCGGAGGCCGTCGCGTACTGGCGGGCCCGCTGGCGGGACACCTCCGAGGTGGTGATCGGCGGGACGGTCAGGACCGCGGGGACGGCGGGCCGCGCCGAGGAGGTCCTGCTCGACCTGACCGGCGAGATGGCCGCGGCGCGGGCCGCCGGGGTCACGCGGTTCGAGGCGTTCCTCGCCGCCGTGCACGGGCTGCTGTTCTCCTACGGCAACGCGGAGACGGCGGTCGCCATCGCCATGTCCACCCGGCGGGCCGGGACCCGGGACCACATCGGGTTGTTCGCCACCGAGCTGCCCGTCTACTCCGCACCCAAGCCGGACACCACCTTCAGGCAGCTCGCCCACACCCTCAAGGCCGAGCTGCGCGAGCTGAACCGTTTCCGCGACATCCCCGCGGCCCGCGCGGCGGGCGGGGTCAGGCCGCGGCCCGCCCTCGCCCCCGTGTCCATCAGTTTCCGGCGGCGGGCGGCGGACGTGGTCTTCCCCGGGCTGCGGACGGCGGCCGAGTGGAAGATGTCCAGCCGCACGGTCAGGAACGTGCTGCACCTGCAGGCCGTGGACGGCGACGACGGGCTCAGGCTCACCCTGCATCACAGCCCGGACCTCATCTCCACGCGGGACGTGGAGGCGGCGGGACACGACCTGAGAGCCCTGCTGGCCGCCGCGAGCGCCGACCCCGACGTGCCGCTGACCACCCTCCTACCGGCCGCCGGCCCTGTTGCCACGATCTCCCGCGCCGCGCCGCCGCAGGCCCCCGGCGGATCCCCCGCGCCGGCGCGCGAGGCGGGGGCCGTGGACGACGAGCTGGTGGAACAGGTACGGCTCATCTGGATGGAGGTCCTGCGGATCGACGACGTCGCCCCCGACGAGGACCTGTACGACCTGGGCGGCCACTCCCTCACCATCACCCAGATCAGCGCCAGGATCAGGAAACGGCTCGGCGTGGAGGTGCCGTTCGACGTGTTCCTCGACGACCCCACCGTCACCGGGGTGGCGGCGGCGGTCAGCGAGCTGCGCGCATGATCTCCCTCGGGCAGGAGCGGCTCTGGTTCCTGCAGCGGCTCGACCCTGCCGACCCCGCCTACCGGGTGGCCGTCGTACGCCGGCTGCGCGGCCCGCTCGACGCCGGAGCGCTGGCGGGCGCGTTCGCCGACGTGGCGGCCAGGCACGAGTCGCTGCGCACCCGGTTCCCCGAGGACGACGGGCAGCCGGTCGCCGTGGTCGACCCGCCGGGCCGCGTACCCGTCGAACTGATCGACCTCGCGACCCCCGAGCAGGCCGAGCGGCTGTGCGAGCAGCGCACGAACACCCCCTTCGAGCTGGGCGCCGCGCCGCCGCTGCGGATCACGCTGATCCGGCTGGCCGGCGACGACCACGTGCTCTGCGTCGTGCTGCACCACATCATCGGCGACGGCTGGTCGCTCAACGTGCTCATGGACGACCTGGCCAGGTGCTACGCCGCCCGCGTCCACGGCACGCCGCCCGAGCTGCCAGAGCTGCCGGTGACGTACGCCGGGTACGCCGACGGGCAGCGGGCCGCCGACGCCGGCGTCGGCGTCGGCTACTGGACGGGCAGGCTCGCCGGGGCGACGCCGCTGGACCTGCCCGCCGACCGCCCCCGACCGGCCCGTCGCGGCAGCGACGGCGGCGAGTCCCACTTCGACCTCGACCCGGCGCTGATGGGAGCGCTGCGGCGGCTGGCGCGGGCCGAACGGTGCACGTTGTTCATGGTGCTGCTCACCGCCTACCAGGCGCTGCTGGCCCGCCACACCGGCCAGGACGACATTCTCGTCGGTACGCCCACCGCCGGGCGTTCCCGGCCCGAGCTGGAGCCGATGGTGGGGTTGTTCGCCTCCACGCTGGTGCTGCGGGGCGACCTGTCGGGCGACCCGCCGTTCACCGAGCTGCTGCGCCGGACCCGCCGTACCGTGCTGGAGGCCATGGCGCACGGCGAGACGCCCGTCGAACGGGTGTTGTCCGCGCTCGACATCGAACGCGACCTCAGCCGCACGCCGCTGTTCCAGACCATGTTCGGGCTGCACAACGCGGCCGTCGGCTACGGGGAGGCGGCGACGTTCGCGGGGCTGGACAGCGAGCCGTTCCCGCACGGGGCGCCGCCCGCCATGGTGGACCTGCGGGCCGACCTGTGGCCCGACGGGGACGGGCTGCACGGCGCGTTCGTGTACAGCGCCGACCTGTTCCACCAGGCCTCCGCCGACCGGCTGGCCGCTCGTTTCCGTACGGTGCTGGCCTCGGTCGCGGCCCGCCCGTCGGCCCGGCTGTCCGAGCTGGACGTGCTGCCGGCCGGGGAGCGCGAGCTGGTCGGCGCGGCGTGGAACGACACCGCGCTCGCCGTGCCCGGCGGCACCGTGGTGGACCTCTTCCTCCAGCAGGCGCAGGCACGGCCGGACGCGGTGGCCGTGGAGTGCGGCGGGACGGCCGCCGAGACGCCCGGTTCTGAGCCCGGCGGGGAGCGCTACCGGGAGCGGCGTTCGTACGCTGACGTGGCGGTGTGGGCGCGGGCGGTCGCGGGGCGGCTGCGCGCGTGCGGGGCCGGGCCGGGGTCGGTGGTGGCGGTGTGCCTGCCTCGCACGGCCGACCTGCCGGGAACGTTGCTCGGCGTCATGCTGGCGGGTGCCGCCTACCTGCCGGTGGATCCGTCGCTGCCGAAGGCGCGGGCCGCCGCGATGGTGGAGCGGGCGGGGGTACGGCTCGCGCTCGCCGCCCCGTCGGCCCCTCTCCCCGGACATATCACGCGGGTGCCCCTTCCCGGGCCCGTCGAGGGTGCGTCGTCCGGCTCCTGGCCAGGCGCCGCGCCTCAGGAGGACGGGCCCGTGCCGCGGGCCCCCGCCTACGTGCTGCACACCTCCGGGTCCACCGGGGTGCCGAAGGGGGTGGCGGTGCCGCACTCGGCGCTGGTCAACCTGCTGGCCGGGATGGCGGACCTGCTCGGGTCCCGTCCCGGGGACACGTGGCTGGGCAGCACGTCGTTGTCGTTCGACATCGCGGGGTTGGAGCTGTACCTGCCGCTGGTGACGGGCGGGCGGCTGGTGCTGGCCGGCGACGCCACCGCGCGGGACGGCGTGGCGCTGGCCCGGCTGATCGGCCGGAGCGGGGTGACGCACGTGCAGGCGACGCCCTCCGGCTGGAGCATGCTGCTCGCGGGCGGGCTCGACCCGGCCGGGCTGGTCGCGCTGGCCGGGGGCGAGGCGCTGCCCCTGGCCTTGGCCAGGAGGCTTCGGGGGCGGGCGCGGCGGCTGTTCAACCTGTACGGGCCGACGGAGACCACGATCTGGTCGACCGCCTGGGAGGTGCCCGAGTCGCCCGAGCGGGTCAGCATCGGCCGGCCCCTGGCCAACACGACCGTCCAGGTGCTCGACCGGTGGGGGTCGCCCGCGCCGGTCGGCGTACCGGGAGAGCTGGTCATCGGCGGGGCGGGGGTCGCGCTCGGCTACCTGCGCGGGCCGGGCGAGCCCCCGGAACCGTTCGAGGGCGGCCGGTACCGCACGGGCGACCGGGTCCGGTGGCTCGGCGACGGCACGCTCGAGTTCCTCGGGCGGGACGACGGCCAGGTCAAGGTACGGGGCCACCGCGTCGAGCCGGGCGAGGTCGAGGCCACGCTGCTGCGGCATCCGCAGGTGCGCGAGGCGGCCGTGGTGGCGCGGGACGACCTGCTGGTGGCCTACGTGGCGCCCGGCGCTCCCGGCGATCTGCTGGAGCGGGCGGCGGAGTGGTTGCCGGTGTACATGGTGCCCTCGGCGGTCGTGGCGCTCGACGCCCTGCCGCTGACCCCGAACGGCAAGGTGGACCGCCTGGCGCTGCCGGCGCCGTCGCGTCCAGCGGCGGGGCGGGGCGGGCGGCCGGCCACCGCCAGGGAGCGGCAGGTGGCGCGGATCTTCGCCGAGGTGCTGGGCGCGGGCGACCTCGGCTCCGGCGACGACTTCTTCGCGCTCGGCGGTCACTCGCTGCTGGCGACCCGGGTCATCGCCCGATTGGCGGCCGCGGGCACGCCGGCGTCGCTGCGCGGGCTGTTCGCGCACCCGACGGTGGCCGGGTTCGCCGCGACCCTGGACCGCCAGGAGAGCACGCCTGACCGGCCGGTGCTCCCCCGCCCGGCGGGCATGCCGCCGCCGCTCTCCCCCGCCCAGGAACGCCTGTGGTTCCTGCACCGGCTGGCTCCGGGCGACGCCTCGTACAACATGTACGTCGTGCGCAGGCTCCAGGGCCCGCTGGACGAGGGGGCGCTGCGGCGGGCGCTGACCGGGCTGGTCGCCAGGCACGAGCCGCTGCGTACCCGCTTCCCCGAGGTGGACGGCCGGCCGGTCGCCGTCGTCGAGCGCCCGTCGCCCGCCCGCGTCGAGCGGCTGGACGCCCGCGACGAGGACGAGGCCCGCGCGCTGGTGGCGGCCCGCACCAACGCGCCGCTCGACCTCGGGGCGGCGCCGCCGCTGCGCGTCTCCCTGATCCGGCTCGGGCCCGGCGATCACGTGCTGTGTGTGGTGCTCCACCACATCGTCGCGGACGGCTGGTCGATCACCGTCCTCCTGGACGACCTCGCGACTCTGTACGAATCGGCCCTGTACGAAGCAGCCCAGGACAAAGCAGCCCGGGACAAAGCAGCCCGGGACGAAGCGGCCCTGGGATCGGCGGCGGCCCGTCCGCCGGAGCTGCCCGCCCTGGCCGTGCAGTACGGGGACGTGGCCCTCTGGCAGTGGGAGCAGGACCACGGGGAGGCGCTGGAGTACTGGCGGGCCCGGCTCGCCGACGCGCCCACGCTAAGCCTGCCCACCGACCGGCCGCACGGGGCTCAGCCCTCGCGGGGCGGCGTGCACCTGTTTGACGTGCCCGGCGATCTGCTGTCCGCGCTGGAGTCGACGGCGCTCCGGCACCGGGTGACGCTGTTCATGGTGCTGCTGGCCGCGTACCAGGTCCTGCTGTCCCGGCACACCGGGCAGGACGACGTGCTGGTGGGCTCCCCCACTGCGGGGCGCAACCGGGTCGAGCTGGAGCCGCTCGTCGGTTATCTGAGCACCACGCTGGTGCTGAGGGGCGACCTGTCGGGCGACCCGACGCTGGAGGAGCTGCTGACCCGTACGCGCAGGACGGTCCTGGACGCGATGGCGCACCAGGACGTGCCGTTCGAGCAACTGCTGGCAGAGCTCGACGTGGAGCGGGACATCACCAGGAAGCCGGTGTTCCAGACCCTGTTCACGCTGAACGGCCAGACCGCCGACGGGGCACGCGACCGGCTGGGCGACCTGCGGATGTCGTTCTTCGACGACGGCTACCGGCAGGCGAAGTTCGACCTGACGGTGGAGGCGTGGCGGGCGCCCGGGCGGTTGCGGGTGGCCTTCGGCTACGACGCCGGCCTGTTCGACGCCTCCACGGTGGCGGGCCTGGCGGCGCGGTTCGAGGTGCTGCTGCGCGGGGTGGCCGACGCGGGGAACCGGCACGCGCCGCTGTCCCGCCTGCCGGTGCTCACGGCCGCCGACGAGGCGCTGATCGAGTCGGCGAGCGGCCCACCGCCCGAGTGGGCGACCGCGGGCGGTCCAGGCCCCGCGGCCCGGGCACCCGAGCTGATCGCGCAGGCGATGGCGGCCCACCCGGACCAGGTGGCGGTGAGCTGCGGCCAGGACACCGTCACGTACGCCGAACTGGAACGGCGAGTGGACCGGCTGGCCGGGAAACTGTCCCGCAAGCTGACCCCGAAGCCGGCCCGGGAGCCGACCCGGGACCCGGCCCGGCAACCGATCCAAGAACCGGCAGGAGAGCCGGTCGTAGAGCCGGCGGGATGCGGTGCCGGGGTCGTGGTCGGGTTGCGGATGTCCGGCGGCTCGGTCGACGCGGTCGTGGCCATGCTGGCGATCTGGCGAGCCGGCGCCGCCTACCTGCCGCTCGATCCCTCCTACCCGGAGGGGCGCCTGCGCACCATGGCCGCCGTGGCCTCCCTCGTCGTCTCCGACGGCCTGGTCATCGAGGACGGCCCGGCGCAGGCACCGGTCGCGGGGCCAGAGG
>NZ_JAAAHR010000244.1:0-10782 GCF_009908215.1 Nonomuraea sp. K271
GTTCACGGACGTGGACCTGCCCGCGGCGCGGACGTCGTGCCCGAGCGCCACGGGCAGGTCCACGTCCGTGAACGACGACGCCGGCACGTCCCGCCACCCGAACGCGGCCGAGAAGACGGCATGTTCCGCCGTGACAAGGCCGGGCACCGCCAGCCCCACCGCGAGAGGGCGAACGCCCGGCCGGGGGCGGGCGAGGTCGCTGACGAGGGCGGACACGGCCGCGACGACACGCTCGGGGCCTTCGGTGCGGGGGGTGTGCCGCCGCTCGATATGCAGACATGTCCCGTCTCGGGCGACAAGCCCGCCTTTCATGGTGGTGCCGCCGAGATCGACCGCTACAACGCACTCCATCCCTTCATCCTGCTGCAGAAACCCTTTGAGATCTTCCCCGCCCATGCATAAGGATGGGGCGTCATGCGCCGCCTCACCATCGACGACCTCGACGCCTGCATCCATTTGGCCAAGGACCGCGGCTGGCCGCCCGAGGAGCACAAATGGCGCCTGCTGTTCGAGATCGGCGAGCCGTACGGCATCGACGCCGACGACGGCGACGGCCTGGCCGCGTGCAACGTCCTGACCCTCTACGGCGACGCGCACGCCGTGATCAGCATGGTGCTCACCGCGTCCCGCTACACCAGGCGGGGCCTCGCCCGCGCGCTCATGCGGCACGTGCTCGACCGGGCGGGTGAGCGCAGCGTCTTCCTGCACGCCACCGAGCAGGGGCGGTCGCTCTACGAGCAGTTGGGCTTCCGCACGACCGGTCGCGTGGCCAAGCACACGGGTGTCTTCGCGGGCGAGCCCTCGGGCACGACCCGCCCGGCCACCGTCGCCGACCTCGACGCCATCCTGGCCCTCGACGCCGAGGTGTTCGGCATGGACAGGTCGGCGGCGCTGCGGCGGATGTTCACCTTCGGCGAGCAGGTCAGGGTGGCGCCGGGCGGGTTCGGTCAGTGCTGGCGCAACGACGACACCACCGTGATCGGCCCGGTCGTGGCGGACGACGAGAAGACGGCACGCGCCCTGATCGGCGACCTGGCCCTCGACGCGGGCGGCGAGGTGCGGATGGACTTCGACCTCGCCCACGAGTCCATGATCCGGTGGGCGGGCGAGCACGGCATCGGCGAGCCGTGGGAGGTCTCGCTCATGGTGCGCGGCGACGACCTGCCCGGAGACCGCTCACGCCAGTTCCTCCCCTTCATGCAGGCGCTCGGTTGACCGGGTTCCCGGGCCCTGAATAGGGTTTTACCAGAACATCATTCTGGCCGAAGGGCGGCACATGACCTCCACCCACATCGACGTCAGCGCCATCGACCTCGACGAGCTCGACGCGTGGATGGACGAGCAGGGCCTTCCTCCCGGCCCGATCACGGATGTGACACCGGTCCCCGGCGGCACGCAGAACGTCATGGTCCGCCTCGAACGCGGCGGCCGCCCTTACATCCTGCGCAGGCCGCCGCAGCACGCCCGCCGCAAGAGCAACGAGGTGCTGCGCCGTGAGGCCCGCGTGCTGGCGGCGCTGCACGACACCCCGGTGCCCGCGCCCACGCTGGTGGCCGCGCAGACCGCGCGGGAGCCGGTGTTCTACCTGATGGACCCGGTCGACGGGTTCAACCCCTCGACCGGGCTGCCGGAGCCGCACGCCTCCGACCCCGCGATCAGGCACCACATGGGGCTGGAGGCGGCCGCCGCGCTGGCCGAGCTGGGGCGGGTCGATCCGGAGGTGCTGCCGGGGTTCGGCAGGCCGGAGGGGTTCCTCGAACGGCAGGTGCCGCGCTGGCTGAAGGAGCTCGACTCGTACGGCGAGCTCGACGGCTACCCCGGCCCCGACATCCCCGGGTTGAGCGAGACGGCCGGCTGGCTCACCCGCAACCTGCCCCGTGCGTTCGTCCCGGGTGTCATGCACGGCGACTACCACTTCGCCAACCTGATGTTCGCCACCGACAGCCCCCGCGTGGCCGCCATCGTCGACTGGGAGATGTGCACGATCGGCGATCCGCTGGTCGACCTCGGCTGGCTGCTCGCGATGTGGCCGGCCGGCAACGACCACGTGCCGGGGCTGCCGGAGCCGCGCGAGATCATCGCCTACTACGCGGCGCTGTCCGAGCGCGACCTGTCGGCCATCGACTGGTACGCCGTCATGGCCTGCTTCAAGCTCGGCATCGTCCTGGAGGGCACGCACGCGCGGGCGTTCGCCGGCAAGGCGCCCCGGGACATCGGCGACCTGCTGCACGCGACGACGCTCGGCCTGTTCGAGCGGGCTCAGGAGTTCATGCACGGCGCGCTCAACTGACCGGATATCACGATTTCGGAGAAACGATCACATATCGGCCCCCGAGCCATACAATTGCGCGCAATTGCATCTGTTATCGGGGAAGGATCGTCATGCGTATGCGGTTCCTCGGGTCCACGTCAGAGGCGGGCGCCTGTCCCACCCTGTACGAGACCGACCGCGGCACCATCGTCGTCCAAGGCCTCCAGGTCACCGACACCGAGGCGCTCGCCGATCTCCGCGACGTGCTCGACGGCGAGGCCGCCGTCGAGGTGCCCCGCGAGCTCATCACCGAAATCGCCCGCAGGGTTCTGCCCGACGGGTCGGCAACCGCTTTCCCGACCTGCGGAGGAACACCCACGGCTACCGCTTGATCACAATTGCGCACCGCACTGGCATGATCGGCGCAGGCAGGGCTAGCCTCTTGCGGCGTGACGTCCTTTCAGCAGGCGCGCATCGACCTCGGCAGCCAATTACGCCAGCTGCGCGAGACCGCTCGGCTGTCCGGCAAGGAGCTGGCCGAACAGCTTCGCTGGCAGCCGTCCAAGGTCTCGCGCCTGGAGAACGCCAGGCAGACCGCCACCGAGGATGACGTGGTCGTGTGGGCCCAGGCCGTGCGCGCTTCCCCCGACACGACCGACGAGCTGATCCGGCAGGCCATCGCGCTGCTCGAACGGCACGACGACTGGAAGCAGCGCCACCGCAGCGGCCTGGCCGCCCTCCAGGAGGACGTCCGCGACCTCGAGGCGCGCACCAAGCTGTTCCGGGTGTTCGAGCCCGGCATCGTCGTGGGCCTGCTGCAGACCTCCGAATACGCCAGGCACGTGTTCCGCAAGGTCAAGCGCCTCTACAGCGCCGCCGACCAGATCGACGCGGCCGTACGCGTGCGCATGCAACGCCAGGAGATCCTCTACGACCGCACACGCACGTTCCGGTTCGTGGTCTCGGAGGCCACGCTGCGCACCCTCCTGGCGCCGCCCGAGGTGATGCGCGGCCAGCTCGACCGCCTGCTGGCCGTCAGCACGCTGCCGAACGTGGAGTTCGGCGTGATCCCGTTCGACGCCGAGTTCCCGTCCAACCCGGTCAACGGCTTCTGGATCTACAACGATTCCATGGTCGGCGTGGCCACCATGACGAAGGACCTCATCCTGCGCGACCCCGATGACATCGCCTTCTACGTCCGGGCGTTCGACGACTTCGCGAAGGTGGCCGCGTTCGAGGAGGCCGGACGGGAGGTCATCATCAGGGTTCTTCACCATTACCGGCAACAAACCGCATATTAACCGCAGCAATTGCTTGCCCTCCGCGCCAAGATCGTGCAATTCTGTCGCGAGACGTTGCGGAGGTGACGCATGATGCTTGATACCGCGCTCTGCCTCGAGCGGTTCGCGTGGCACGCGGGTCGTCACGCGGACCTGTCGGTGCAAAGCCTCGCATTGGCCAGTGACCCTGCCTACGTGTCGGTCCGCAACCGATTCTCGGCCACCCTCACGGAGACCGTGACCTGCTCCGACGAGGGCGCGTTCATCACCTCATGGGGCTATCGCCTGGGCACCTCCGAGGACGTCGAGTCCGCCGCCGCCCGGCTCGCCTTCCTCCTCGCCGCCCTGCCGGCCTGAGCCGGCCCGGTCAGCACCCCGCCTTGTAGAGGATCCTCTGCACCTCCGGCTCGTCGACGTTCTCCTCCGTGACGATCGTGGCGTCCGTCGGGATCGACGCCGTGACATGCTGTCCCTTCACCGCGGCGACCGCCTGCTCGACGCCCTTGGCGCCGATGTCGCCGGGCAACTGCGCGACCAGAGCCTGGACCACGCCGTCCTTGAGCTGCTTGACCTGCGCGGGGCCCGCGTCGAAGCCCACCATCTTGACCTCGCCCAGCTTGCCCGCCTGGCGCAGGGCCGAGCCGGCGCCGGTGGCCGAGTTGAGGTTCGCCGCGAACACCCCGGCGAGGTCGGGGTCCTTCGCCAGCGCCGCGTTGACGATCCTGGACGCCTCACCGACGTCGTTGTGCGAATACTGCACACCGAGATGGGCGATGTCCGGATGGTTGGCCTTGATCTCCTGCTCGAAGCCCTTGATGCGCGCGTCCACGGTGCTGACGCCGGGGTCGGTGGAGATGACCAGCACCTTGCCCTTGCCGCCGATCTGCTCCGAGAGCGCCTGGGCCGCCGCCGCGCCGCCCTTGACGTTGTCGGTGCTGATCCTCGACAGCCCGATGCCGTCGTCCTCGACCACCGTGTCCACGAGGATGATCTTGATGCCCTGCTGCTTGGCCTGGGTCAGCGGCGCGATCATCGCCTTGACGTCGGTCGGTGCGATCAGCATGGCGTCCGGCGCGCTCGCGGTCACCGAGTTGACGATCGGCGTCTGCAACGTCGGGTCGAATTTCTGCGGTCCCTGCACGTCGAGCGCCACACCCAGCTCCTGGGCCTTGGCCTTCGCGCCGCAGGCCATCGTCTCGTAGAACTCCTCCCCCGCCAGGCCCTGCACGAGAGTGACCCTGGTCTGTTCGCCGCCGCCCGCGTCGCTCCCCTGCCCGCCGCAGGCGGTGATCAGGATCATCGCTGCGAGAGCCGCCGTGATCTTGCGCATGGTGGTGCCTCCTCCTAAGGGTCGCGGGACCTGCGCCTCCACTGGTCGACGTAGACGGCGGCGACGAGCACCGCGCCCACCACCACCTGCTGCCAGAACGGCCGCACCCCGAGAATCTGGAAGCCGTTCTGCAGCACGACGGGGATGAAGACGCCGATGACCGTGCCGGCCACCGTCCCGACCCCTCCGAACAGGGACGTCCCGCCGATCACCACGGCCGCGATGGCCTGGAGATTGTCGGTGGAGTGCGCGGACACGCCGGTGATGCCGTACTTGGCCAGCGACAGGCAGCCGGCCAGGCCCGCCAGCAGGCCCGCGAGCCCGTACACCTTGACCAGGTGCGCGCGCACGGCCACGCCGCCGCGCCGGGCGGCCTCCACGTTGGAGCCGATCGCGTACGTGTGGCGGCCGAAGCGGGTACGGGCGAGCATGAGCGCGAGAACCGCGGTGATGGCGGCGCAGATCCACACGATCACCGGCACGCCCAGCCAGCGGGCAAGGCCGAGCCCGAGGTTCAGCTCGGTCGGGGCGCGCAGGTCGACGCCGCCGGTGAGCAGCAGCGCGCCGCCGAGCGACATGCCGAGGGTGCCGAGCGTCACGATGAGCGCCGGGATGCGCCCCATGGCGACCAGCACGCCGTTCAGCACCCCCCAGGCCAGCCCCGCGACCAGGGCGGCCACGGTGCCGAGAACGAGCGACCCGGTGGCCTCCATGACCTTGGCCGCGGACACGGCCGAGAACACCAGCACCCCGCCCACCGACAGGTCGATGCCCGCCGTGATGATCACGTACGTCATGCCGGTGGCGAGCAGCAGCAGGATGGCCGCGTCGCTGACCAGGTTGAGCAGGTTGAACGAGGTGGGGAACGTACGCGGCGCGAGCAGCGAGAACGCCACCACCAGCCCCGCCAGCACCAGGCCGATCCACACGACCTGCGGGGCCCCGAGCCGGAGGTGCCTCATCGCTCGCCTTCCTCCACAGCCGCGGCCCCCAGGTCGGGTTCGTCCTGTTCGAGTGCGCCCGTCATGGCGCCGACCAGGTCCTCCATCGACACGCGCGCGGTGTCCAACCTGGCCACCCTGCGGCCCAGCCGCAGCACCTCCACCCGGTCCGACACCGCCATGACGTCCTGCATGTTGTGGCTGATGAGCACGACGGCCACGCCCGAGTCGCGTACGTTCCTGATCAGGTCGAGCACCCGCCGCGTCTGCACCACGCCGAGCGCCGCGGTCGGCTCGTCCATGAACACCGCCCGCCGTGCCCACCCCACCGCCCTGGCCACCGCAACCCCCTGCCGCTGCCCGCCCGAGAGCGTCGAGACCGGCGCGGTCTCCGACTTCAGCCGTACGCCGAGCCGCTCGCACGCCTCCCGGGTCTCGCGCCGCATGGTGGCGTTGTCCAGCACGCCCAGCAGGCCGAGCAGGCCAGGCCTGAGCCGTTCCCTGCCGAGGAAGTAGTTGGCGGCCGGGCTGAGCTCGGCGCAGAGCGCGAGGTCCTGGTAGACGGTCTCGATGCCCGCGCCCCTGGCCTCCTCGACCGAGCCGAACGCCACCGGCCGGCCGTCGATCTCGATCGTGCCCGAGTCGGGCCGTTCAACGCCGGAAAGAATCTTCGCCAGGGTGGACTTCCCCGCGCCGTTGTCGCCGATCAGGGCGACCACCTCGCCCGGTCGCGCCGTGAAGTCCGCACCACGCAGTGCCTCCACGTGGCCGTAGCTCTTCACGATCCCGCGGGCGGCGATCAGTGGTGCGCCCATAGCACCATCAAGGATGCCCCTGACATCGTTGTCAAGCCCGGAACCGCATCGAGAGCCCAGCTTGGTCCTTCGGTGTCCTGAACGGCCGCCCGCCGCAGCAGCGCGAGAAGGCCCTACGGCACCGGGGGCCCGCCCGCCGGCAGACGTCCACTGAGCCGGCGCGTGGCGCAACGTCCCGCCGAGGTCGCGAACACACGAAAGGGCGGGTCCACGACGCTTGCGGACCCGCCCTTCGGGAGGGGATCAGTTCACGTCGAGCTTGCGCTGGATGGCGACGAGGATGTTCATCATCTCGAGCTGCGTCCCCTGCAGCCCGTCGACCTTGGCGTCCAAGGCGTCGACCTTGGCGTCGAGAGCGTCGACCTTGGTCTCGAGCGACCCCACCCTGACGTCCAGAGCATCGACCTTGGTCTCGAGCGACCCCACCCTGACGTCCAGAGCATCGACCTTGGTCTCGAGCGACCCCACCCTGGCATCCAGGGCGTCGACCTTGCTGTCCAGGGTGTCGACCTTGGCGTCGAGCGTGGTCACCTTGCCGTCGACGATCTTGACGCGGGAACCCACGCCGTTGATGCGCTCGGTGAGCTGCTGCCCCAATTCCATGCGATCCGCCCGAATGTTGACGAACTCAGTGGCCAACTCGTTAGCGAGTTTGACAGCCGCGTCCTTGTAGCTCAACTCGATCTCCCCTACCGTTGGAGGTAGGGACCGGGGATGTGAAGGATCTCCGGTCCCGTTCTTTTGCCAGGAGAGTACATCGCCGAGCGCCGCCGACGAAATGGATCCGAAGAAAGTTTCCCCTGGTCAGGTGCCATTTGCGGCATAAATTCGGACCTGTCTGAATAAATTAGCCGGAAGTATTCTGCCGGTCGTCATTCAGCCCGTTATATGGCCTTGTATCCGACCGTCGATCGGGAGTTCCCGGCAGATCCATAGTGGCGATCGCGCCGCCGCCCGGCGCGTTCTCCAGGCGTACCGATCCATCCGCCTCCGCGACCGCCTGCGCCACGATCGCAAGCCCCAGCCCCGACCCGGGAAGCCCGCGCGCCGAGGGCGAGCGCCAGAAGCGCTCGAACACGTGCGGCAGGTCCTCCTCGGGCAGTCCTGGGCCGTGGTCGCGCACGGTCAGCCGGCCGCCGCGCAGCCTCACCTCGACCTGCCCGCCGGGGCTGAACTTGCCGGCGTTGTCGATGAGGTTGAGCACGGCACGTTCCAAGGAGGCGGCGGCGCCGACGACGTACCACGGGCGGAGGTCGGTGACGACCTCGGCGCCGCGCAGCCGGGCGCGTTCCACGGCGGCGGTCACCACCTCGTGGAAGGCCAGCTCGACGTGCGGCTCGTGGTCGGCGTCGCCCCTGGCCAGTTGGAGCAGGTCGCCGACGAGCGTGGACAGCTCGGCGAACTGCGCCTTCACGTTGACGAGGAGGCGTTCCTTGGCGCCCGGGTCGAGACTGCGGCCCGTCTGCTCGCTGCGCAGCAGCAGGTCGATGTTGGTGCGCAGGGTGGTGAGCGGGGTGCGCAGCTCGTGGCCTGCGTCGGCGACGAGCTGCTGCTGGCGTTCGCGGGATCCGGCGAGGGCCGCGGTCATGGCGTTGAAGGACGAGCTGAGACGGGCGATCTCGTCGTTGCCCTTGACGGGGATGCGGGTGCCCAGGTCCTCGGTCTGCGCGATGTGCTCGACCGCCTTGGTGAGCTCCCCGACCGGGCGCAGCCCTGTGCGCGAGATGGCCAGGCCCGCCCACGCGGCGCCGAACACGCCGAGGGCCGCGACGGCCGCCAGCGCGAACGCCGTGTTCCGCAGCGTGCGCCTGGTGTGGTAAAGCGGCGCCGCCTCCAGGACGGCGGTTCCGGGCGAGAAGTTCGAGATCACCACGCGGACCGGCTTGCCGTCGCGGGTCACGCCGTCACGGCAGATCGGCTCGCGGCGGTCGGCCACCAGAGTCAGATCCTCCTCCGTCCACACGATGGGAGCGCCGAGCGAGCACGTGGTGCCGTCGGCGCGCAGCAGCATCGCCATGCCGGCGTACTCGTCGGACGAGCCCTCAGGGGTGCAGTGGTGGAGAAGGAAGTCCCTGTCGCCCGACTCCTCCGGGTCCATGATGGTCTGGTCGAGCTGCTTGATCAGCTGGTTCTGGACGATGAACCACGACATGCCCGCGCACACCGTGATGGCCAGCGCCACGGCCACCGTGACGAGGAGGGTGAGGCGGGACCGCAGGCTCCCCCGTCTCACGGCGCCGCTCTCAGCACGTACCCCACGCCGCGCACCGTGTGGATCACGCGCGGCTCGCCTGCGGCCTCGGTCTTGCGCCGCAGGTACATCACGTAGACGTCGAGCGAGTTGGACGTCGGCTCGAAGTCGAACCCCCACACCTCGCTCAGGATCTGGTCCCTCGTCAGCACCTGGCGCGGGTGCGCGAGGAACAGCTCCATCAGCAGGTATTCGGTCCTGGTCAGGTCGAGCCTGCGGTCACCGCGCGTGACCTCCCTGGTGGCCGGGTCCATGCGCAGGTCGTCGTACGTGAGCACGCCGCCGGTCTCGGCGGGGCCGGCGTTGAGAGCGCCGCGCCGCAGCAGCGCGCGCACCCTGGCCAGCAGCTCGTCCAGCTCGAACGGCTTGACGAGGTAGTCGTCGGCTCCCGCGTCGAGCCCGGAGACCCGGTCGCCGACCGCGTCGCGGGCGGTCAGCATGAGGACGGGGATGTGGTTGCCGGCCGCCCGCAGCCGGCGGCACGCGGTCAGCCCGTCGAGGCGCGGCATCATGACGTCGAGCAGCACCCCGTCGAACGAGTCGCTCGCCAGGGCCTCCAGCGCGGCGTGCCCGTCGCCGGCCGTGGCGACCTTGTAGCCCTCGAACTCCAGGCTCGACTGCAGCGCCTCGCGCAACGCGGGCTCGTCGTCCACCACCAGCAACCGTGCGGGCTCACTCATGTTGCAAACGCTAGAGGTTCATCATGAAAAGGTGATGAACGCCCTCGTCTCTTTTCCGAGGATCACCACGCCACGGGCAGCGCCTTGAGACCGAAGATGGGGCTTTCGTGCTTGACGGGCACGTCCTCGTCGGCCATCGCGACCCGAAGCCCGGGCAGGCGTTCGAACAACGTGCGCAGCGCGATCTCCAGCTCGGCCCTGGCCAGGTTCTGGCCGAGGCACTGGTGCACCCCGTAGCCGAAGGCCACGTGGTGGCGGGCCGAGCGGCCGATGTCGAACTCGTCCGGCCGGTCGAACGCGCGCTCGTCCCGGTTGGCGGAGGCCCCGAGCACGAAGATGCCCTCGCCCTTCCCGACGAGCTGCCCGCCGATGTGCTGGTCCTCGGTGGCCACGCGGTCGAACGCGACCCAGTCCGCGATCGAGTGGTAGCGCAGCAGCTCCTCGACGGCCATGGGCCACAGGCCGGGGTCGGCGCGCAGCGCGGCGAGCTGGGCGGGGTGGCGCAGGAGCGTCAGCGCGGCCAGCGGGATCATGTTCGCGGTGGTCTCGTGCCCGGCGACGAGCAGCAGGAACATCACGCCCACGATCTCGTCTCGGCCGAGCTCTCCGCCGTTGATCAGCCGGCCGAGCAGGTCGTCGCGGGGGTCGGCCTCCGCCTTGGTGACCAGCGCGTCGAGGAACTCCCTGATCTCCATCACCGCGACGTGACGCGCCTCGCGGTCGTCGATGGCCGCGATCATCGTGCGGGTCCGTGACTGGAAGAACTCATGGTCGGCGTACGGGACCCCGAGCAGCCGGCAGATGACCAGCGAGGGCAGCGCCAGCCCGAACGCCTCCACCAGCTCGGCCTCCGGCCCCTTGGCGAGCATGTCGTCGATGAGCTCGTCGGCGATCTGCTGGATGCCGGGCCGCAGCTCCCGCATCCGCCTGACGGTGAACTCGGGGATGAGCAGCCGGCGGAACCTGCCGTGCTCGGGCGGGTCCAGGTCGATGAAGTGGCCGATGGCGAACTTCTCCATGGCCGCGTCCCGCTCGGGGGCCGGAGGCTCGGCACTCAGCGCGCCGCTCGGATGGCCGGGGGTGGCCGGGTTGGTGCTGATGCCCGTGCCCGAGAGGACCTGCCGGGCCTCGGCGTGCCGCGTGACCAGCCAGGCCTCCCCGCCGGGCAGCGTGGCGCGGACGAGCGGGGCCTGCTCCCGCATGCGTGCGTAGGCGGGTGGGGGCGCGTACGGGC
>NZ_JAAAHR010000245.1:0-10768 GCF_009908215.1 Nonomuraea sp. K271
GCTGGGTGGGTGCGCCCTCCGGGGCTGAAGACTGATCCACGGAATAAAGCATATCATTTGGAAGTCAGCCCTTGAATAAATCAGCTTAATTGTCCTAACATCCCGGCAATAAGCGGATGCTATGAACGCGTGGCCCTGTTCAGGGGGCGGCGGCCATGACAGAAAGGCGAGATGACGTGCGACGACGTCGATCGATATTCGGTACATCTCTGGCCGTGGTCGTGGCCATGGGCCTGTCCGCCTGCGGCGGTGGCGGCGACGACAGCGCCGGCGCGTCCAAGACGGTCCGGGTCACCCTGGCCAACCACGTGTGGACCGAGAACATCAAGAAGGCGCTGCCCGAGTTCGAGAAGCAGTCCGGGCTCAAGGTCGAGGTCACCCAGCTCGGCGAGGACCAGCTCTCCGACCAGTACAACGTCAAGCTGAACGCCGGCTCGGCCGACATCGACGTGATGATGTACCGCCCGCTGCAGGAGGGCAAGCTCTTCGCCAAGAACAAGTACCTCGCCGACCTGTCCGACCGGGTCAAGTCCCAGGCCTGGAACTTCGGCGACTTCCAGGCCGGCCCGGTCGAGGCCACCACGTACGAGGACAAGCCGGTCGGGGTCCCGATCATCACCGAGCAGGAGGTCCTCTACTACCGCAAGGACCTGCTCGACAAGGCCGGACTGAGCGCCCCGCCGAAGACCCTCGACGAGCTGAAAGCCGCCGCAGCCAAGATCAAGACGGCCGAGCCGGGCGTCGCCGGGTTCGTCGCCCGCACCGGGAAGTCGACGGCGGTGACCCAGTTCTCCAGCTTCCTCTACAGCTTCGGCGGCGACTTCGTCGACGGCAGCGGCAAGGCCGCGGTCAACAGCGAGGCGGCCAAGCAGGCGTTCGCCTACTACGGCGGGCTGATCAAGGACTCGGGCCCGGCGAACGTCAGCACCGACATGGGCTGGCCCGAGGCGATGGCCATCTTCACCCAGGGCAAGGCCGCCTTCTACACCGAGGCGAACTCGCTCTACAAGAACGCCACCGACCCGGCCAAGTCCAAGATCTCGGACAAGGTGGGCTTCGCCCCGTTCCCGGCCGGCCCGGCCGGTTCCAAGCCGTACAACATCCCGTCGTGGGCGCTGGGCATCAACGACAGCTCCGAGAACGCGGACAACGCCTGGAAGTTCATCGAGTGGGCCACCAGTAAGGAGCAGACGCTCGCCCAGCAGAAGTCCGGCGTGCCGGGCGCCCGCACCTCCGTCTGGGAGGACCCGGAAGGCACCTCCACCTTCCCCGAGGACCTGGCGGAGGCCATCGCGGCCAGCACCGAGGACGGGGTGGGCCATGACCGGCCGCTGGTCGTCCAGGTCGCCGAGGCCCGCGAGATCGTCGGCCAGCCGATCGTGGACGCGATCACCGGCCAGGACGCCGCCGCCTCCGCCGACACGGCCAACGCCGCGTTCCAGAAGTTCCTGGACGACGAGGCCAAGTAGACGAGGCCGAGTAAGCGGCACAGCGGCACACGCGGGTGACGGGAGCCGGCGCTCCGTCGCCCGCGTACCCCGTCCCTCCCTGGAGACCTCATGGCAACGATCACGACCAAGGCGGCGCGCGGCACGCCCACCGCCCCCGGCACCCCCGGCTGGGTGCGCTGGGTGGACCACCACCGTAAGTGGATCTTCGCCGCGCCCGCGATGACCTTCGTCGCCGCGCTGCTCGTGTTCCCCCTGGCCTGGACCGGCTACCTCAGCCTGACCGACGCCGAGGGGTCCGTCCGCGCGGAGAGCGAGTTCATCGGCCTGCAGAACTACCTCGACGTGCTCTCCGACACCGAACGGTTCTGGCCGTCTGTCGGAAGGACCGCCGCGTTCACCGGCGTCGCGCTGCTGTTCGAGGTGGTGCTCGGCATGGCGATCGCCCTGCTGCTCTGGCGGCCGTTCAAGGGCCAGAAGTGGGTGCGCGTCGCCGTCCTGCTGCCGCTCGTCGCCACCCCGGTCGCGGTCGGCATGATGTGGCGGCTCATCTTCGACCCGAACATCGGCCTGGCCAACCAGCTGCTCGGCTGGTTCGGCATCGGGCCGCAGCCATGGCTCGCCGGCCAGTACACGGCCCTGCCCACCACGATCTTCATCGACGTGTGGCAGTGGACGCCGATGGTGGCGCTGATCCTGCTGGCCGGGCTGACATCGCTGTCGGACGAGCCGCAGGAGGCGGCGCGCATCGACGGCGCGAGCACCTGGCAGCGCTTCCGGCACGTCACGCTGCCGCTGCTGGCTCCCACGCTGACCGTGGCGATCCTGCTGCGCGGCATCGACGCGCTGAAGACGTTCGACATCCTCTACGCCACCAAGGGGCGGGGCGGCGGTTCGTTCCACGAGGTGGAGACCCTCAACGTGTACGCCTACGGCCTCAGCTTCGACTACAACGAGTACGGCGTCTCCTCCACCGTCCTCATCCTCTTCTTCCTGATCATCATCGGGGCCATGTGGGCCCTGACCGCCCGGCGCAAGGAGGCCAAGCGATGAGGCCACGGCCCGCGTACCGGGTGTTCCGGGTGGTGGCGCTGATCGTCGTGGTGCTCACCCTGGTCGCGCCCCTGGTCTGGATGATCGCCGCGTCGTTCAAGACCAACGTCGACATCTACGACCCCGCCAAGGCGCTGGCCTTCTCCCCCACCATCGGCAACTACGCCAAGGTGCTCCAGCAGGCGAACTACGTCGAGTTCATCGTCAACAGTCTCTGGGTGGCCTTCGCCGCCACCGTGGCGTCGCTGGTCCTCGGCCTGCCGGCGGCGTACTCGATGAGCCGGTTCAACATGAAGAAGTCCGCGCTGGTGGTGCTGATGGCCCGGGTCATCCCCGGCGTCTCGCTGCTGGTGCCCTGGTTCTACGTCTTCTCCAACCTGAAGATGGTCGGCGGCTTCGGGGTGCTGATCATCAGCCACATGTTCGTCTCACTGCCGCTCGTGGTCTACATCATGATGGGCTATTTCGACAGCCTGCCCACGGAGCTGGAGGAGGCGGCGCTGGTCGACGGGCTGACCCACATCGGCGCGTTCCGGCGCATCACGCTGCCGCTGTCCATGCCGGGGATCGCCACCTCCGGGATCCTGTCCTTCATCTTCTCCTGGAACAACTTCATGTTCGCGCTCGTGCTCTCCGACGCGGACACCAAGACCCTGCCCGTGGCGATCTTCGACTTCGTCGGCTACGCCAGCATCGACTGGGGCGGCCTGATGGCGGCCACCACCGTGGTGACGCTGCCGATCATGGTGATCGCGCTGTTCGTGCAGAAGTACGTGGTCTCCGGCCTCACCGCCGGCGCGACGAAGGGCTGACCGGCATGACGACCATCGCACGCATCGAGACCTTCCTGGTCGCCCCTCGCTGGTTGTTCGTCCGGGTGGAGACCCGCTCCGGCATCGTCGGCTGGGGCGAGGCCACCTGCGAAGGGCGTTCGGAGACCGTACGCGCCGCCGTGGATCAGCTCGCGGAGCTGCTGGTCGGCCGGGACGCGCTGCGCATCGAGGACCACTGGCAGGTGATGACCAAGGGCTCGTTCTACCGGGGCGGCCCGATCCTGGCCAGCGCCGTGGCGGGCCTCGACCAAGCGCTGTGGGACATCGCGGGCAAACACTTCGGCGCGCCCGTGCACCAGCTGCTCGGCGGCCCGGTCAGGGACCGCATCCGGGTGTACGGCTGGGTCGGCGGCGACGAGCCCAGCGAGGTGCGCGACCACATCGCCGCCCAGGTCGAGGCCGGGCTCACCGCCGTGAAGATGAACGCGTCCGGCAGGATGAGCCCGGTCGCGTCGGTCGCCGAGCTGGACGGCGTGGTCGCCCGGGTCGCCGCCGCCCGCGAGGTGCTCGGCGACCACCGCGACGTCGCCGTCGACCTGCACGGGCGCTTCACCCTGGCCAACGCCCGCCGGCTGGCGCCGCTGCTGGAGACGTACCGGCCGCTGTTCATGGAGGAGCCGGTCGTCCCGGAGAACTCCCACCTCATCGGCGAGTTCGTACGCTCGACCACCATCCCGGTGTCGACCGGGGAACGGCTCTACAGCCGGCAGGAGTTCCTGCCCGTGCTCCAGGCCGGGATCGCGGTCGCCCAGCCGGACCTCTCGCACGCCGGCGGCATCACCGAGGTACGCAAGATCGCCGCGCTCGCCGAGGTGTACGACGTGCAGCTCGCCCCCCACTGCCCGCTCGGCCCGATCGCCCTCGCGGCCTGCCTGCAGGTCGGCTTCGCCACGCCGAACTACCTGATCCAGGAGCAGAGCCTCGGCATCCACTACAACCGGGGCGCCGACGTGCTCGACTACTGCGCCGACCGGACCCCGTTGGCGTTCGTGGACGGGCACGTCGAGCGGCTCACCGCGCCCGGCCTGGGCATCGAGATCGACGATGCGCAGGTCCGCGCCGCCGCCAAGAAGGGGCACACCTGGCGCAGCCCCGTCTGGCGGCACCGGGACGGCTCCTTCGCGGAATGGTGACCTGCCTCCGCCGGCCGTCCCTCGTACCATCCCGTGAGAAAGGCACTTAGTGAAGATCACCGCTGCGGACGTCATCGTCACCAGCCCCGACCGCAACTTCGTCACCCTCAGGATCACGACGGATGAGGGCATCAGCGGGCTGGGCGACGGCACCCTCAACGGCCGTGAGCTGTCGGTCGCGTCCTACCTGGCCGACCACGTCGTCCCCCTGCTGATCGGGCGCGACCCGCACCGCATCGAGGACACCTGGCAGTTCCTCTACCGCTCGGCGTACTGGCGGCGCGGGCCCGTCACGATGGCCGCCATCGCGGCCGTGGACGTGGCGCTGTGGGACATCAAGGCCAAGGCCGCGGGGATGCCGCTCTACCAGCTGCTCGGCGGCGCCTCCAGGAACGGGATCATGGCGTACGGGCACGCCTCGGGCCGGGACCTGCCCGAGCTGTTCGACTCGATCCGCCGGCACCTGGAGCTGGGCTACCGCTCGATCCGGGTGCAGACCTCCGTGCCGGGCATCAACGCCGTGTACGGCGTGGCCGCGCAGCCGAGCGTCGACGGCAAGCGCTACGACTACGAGCCGGCCCAGCGCGCCGAGCTGCCCGCGGAAGAGGACTGGGACACCCACGCCTACCTGCGCCACCTGCCCGGCGTGTTCGAGGCCGTGCGGGGCGAGTTCGGGCCCGAGCTGCCGCTGCTGCACGACGGGCACCACCGGATGACCCCCATCCAGGCCGCCAAGCTCGGCAAGGCGCTCGAACCGTACGACCTGTTCTGGCTGGAGGACTGCACGCCGGCGGAGAACCAGGAGGCGCTGCGGCTGGTCCGGCAGCACACCACCACCCCGCTGGCCATCGGCGAGGTCTTCAACACCGTGTGGGACTACCAGACGCTGATCCGCGAGCAGCTCATCGACTACGTTCGCTCCGCCGTCACCCACACCGGCGGGATCACGGCCATGCGGAAACTGCTCGACTACGCCGCCCAGTACCAGATCAAGTCCGGCATCCACGGGCCGACCGACATCTCGCCGGTCGGCATGGCCGCCGCCCTGCACCTGGACCTCGCGATCCACAACTTCGGCATCCAGGAGTACATGCAGCACGGCGCCGCGACCAACGAGGTGTTCCGCCAGTCGTTCACCTTCGCCGACGGCTACCTGCACCCGGGCGAGTCGCCGGGGCTCGGCGTGGAGCTCGACGAGGAGGCGGCGGCGCGTTTTCCGTACCATGCGGCGTACCTGCCGTTCAACCGGCTCAAGGACGGCACGATCCACGACTGGTGAGCGGCGGCTACCAGAACCTCACCTCGGGGAATTTCGCTGACGGCCTGTCCAGAAGAGGCCGGCGCCCGCCCTTGAGGTGCGTGTCGAGGAAGGCGGTGACGTACGCGCGGGTGATCCTGATCGCCCGCGCGCCGTCCATCGGGGCCGCGGGCAGCCCGAGCTGCGGCAGCAGCACCGCGTAGTCGGCGAAGCTCATGTGCTCGGCGCCGGTCACCGTCAGCCAGCGTTTGCCGTCGCCCTTCACGTGCGGCCAGAACAGGTCCCACGAGCCGTCCTTGCCGCCCGACTCAGGCTGGTGCCGGGGATTGCCGATCATCATGAAGGGCTTGACCAGCGGTTTGGCCGGGGTCTTGGGATTGTAGGTGCCGTCGAGGTTGACCGCGGCCTTGACCCGCTTGGAGTCGGCCAGCAGGTGCGCCGCGCTCTGGCCGCCGACCGAGTGGCCCACCATGGCGATCCGCCTCTCGTCGATCAGCCGGTTCCAGCGCCTGTCCGCTTTCAGCCGTCCGAGGACGAACTCGGTGTCCGCGGCCCGCACCCGGGCCACCTTCTCCCCCGTCTCAGGGGTCTGACCGGCCTTTCCCGCCTCGAAGGTGACGGTCCTGCCGTCGGGGAAGGTGGTGGCCAGCGACTCGTAGGTGTGCTCGATCCCCGCCACCAGGTAGCCGCGGCTGGCGAACTCCTCGGCCAGCGACGTCATGCTCGCGCGGGGCATCGTCATGCCGGGTGACAGGACCACCAGAGGCCACCCGCCTTTCCGCTGCCGCGCGGGAACGCCGGCGCGGGCGTGCGTCACGGTCGTGGCGAGCGTGTCCGCCGGTACGTCCGCGAGCCGCGGCTCGCTCCTGATGATCAGCTCTGATTCCCGCGGCGTGAGGTACGGCGCGCGCTTGCCCGCGGTCTTGCGCGCCGGGTACCAGATCGAGACCATCAGCTCGCGCGCGTTCCGGTCGCTCACCCAGGGGTCGGTGCGGCTGGAGTCGATCAGGTGCAGGTCGGTCTTCCCGACCGGATGGTCGCCGGTCGGCGCCGGCAGGGCGGTGACGGGCCCGGCGGCCTCGGCCGGGATCGCGCCGAGGGTGGTCAGTGATGCGGAAAGCGCGAGCACGCTCGCGGCCACGGTCTTCTTCATGCGCTCAACCGTGCCGCTCCGCGACGGCGAACCGTCCCCGCCGAAAGTCACCCGGCTTACGCGACTTTCGTAGGGGATGGCCGATCCACCCTTCTTCCCCGCGTCATGACCGGCGACGAGGTGCCGGGATGCGGCGCTCGCCCCGGCCGTCAGGAGGGCTCGGGCGGCCGCGGGACGAGCAGCCCCCGGTTGAACGCCTCCGTGACGGCGGCGGCGCGGTCGTTCACCCCGAGCTTGGCGTAGATGTTCAGCAGGTGCGACTTGACCGTGGCCTCGGTGAGGAAGAGCCGGGCCGCCGCCTCCCTGTTCGTGGCCCCTGACGCCACCAGCTGGAGCACCTCGACCTCGCGCGGGCTGAGCGGCCCGGGGACGGGCGCGCGTACGCGGTTCATCAGCAGGGCGGCCACCGACGGCGCGAGCACCGCCTCGCCCCGGGCCGCCGCACGGACCGCGCGCAGCAGCTCGTCGCGGGGAACGTCCTTGAGGAGGTAGCCGGTGGCGCCGGCCTCGATCGCGGGAAGCACGTGGCTGTCGGTGTCGTACGTCGTCAGCACCAGCACCCGGGCCCCGGACCCCCGCTCGGCGAGCTCCCTGGTCGCGCTCACGCCGTCCATGCCGGGCATCCGCAGGTCCATGAGGATCACGTCGGGGCGCAACGTCAGAGCCAGCCGGACCGCCTCGGCTCCGTCGGCGGCCTCGCCGAGCACCTCGAACTCCGGGTCGCGGGCGAACATGCTGCTCAGCCCGTCTCTGACCACTGGATGATCGTCCACGATCAGCAGCCCGATCGGCCGGCTCACGCGCATGCCTCCGCCGGCTCGGAGGGGACGCGGGCCGAGATGCCCGTGCCTGTGCCCGGCTCCGACTCGATCTGCAGGCTGCCGGACACGCTCTCGATCCGCTGCCGCATCGCGATCAGCCCGAACCCGCCGCGA
The DNA here is from genome assembly GCF_009908215.1 of Nonomuraea sp. K271. NCBI lineage: Bacteria > Bacillati > Actinomycetota > Actinomycetes > Streptosporangiales > Streptosporangiaceae > Nonomuraea > Nonomuraea sp. K271. The sequence goes on from NZ_JAAAHR010000245.1 coordinate 7,814, forward strand.
TCGGCCCGCGGGTCCCCGGTGGCGCCGCCGAGCCCGGCCGGATCGAAGCCGCCGCCGTCGTCGCGGACGTCGAGGGCCGCCTCGTGCTCCAGGTACGACAGCGTCACCCCCACCCTGGTCGCCCGCGCGTGCTTGGCCACGTTGGCCAACGCCTCCTGCGCGATTCTGAGCAGCGCGGTCTCGGCCTCCGGCCGGATCGGCCGCGCCGTGCCGGTCGTCGTGACCTGGACGGGGATCTCGTGCAACGCCGACCAGCGCTCGGCGACGCCCGCCAGCGCCTCGCTCAGCCGCGCCGAACGCAGCGGCTCCGGGCGCAGCGCGTGCACCGACCGCCGCGCCTCAGACAGGCTCTCCCTGGCCAGCTCGGTCGCGGCGGCGACGTGCCGGCGCCATCCCGGCGGATCGTCGCCGGCGTGCTCGGCCGCGCGCAACTGGCTGATGACGCCGGTGAACCCCTGCGCCAGCGTGTCGTGGATCTCGCGCGCCATCCGCTGCCGCTCGTCCTGCACTCCGGCGTCGCGCGCCTGCGCCAGGAGCTGCTCGTGCAGGGCCGCGTTCTCCGCCAGCGAGGCCGCCAGCTTGCGGTTGGCCTCGCGCGCCTCGTGGAGCGCGCGGTCGCGCTCCTGATTCCGCTCGTCGTCGCGCCGGGCGAACCAGGCGAAGAGGCACATGGGGATGGCGTTCGCGGCGATAATGGCGCCGTAGGTGACCAGGCCGACGACCGTGGTCTTGTCGACGCCGTACGCCTGCGCCGTGCCCGCCACCGCGCCCACGGCGGCGATGCCGGCCGGCTGCCACGGCCACGGCAGGACGCGGAAGGCGTAGACGTAGACGGCGGGGGTGAAGAAGCCGAACCACGGCGACCTCACCACGAGGGCCGCCCAGAGCAGGACCACCACGGCGAGGAAGAGCGCCATCACCGGCACGCGCCCGCGCCAGGCGGGACGGAGTGTGTAGACCCCCAGCATCCACGCCGCCAGCAGCGCGGACAGGACGAGGTCGGTGAGGCCGGACGCGCCGGACTCAGACCCGTCGGCCACGGTGATCGCGGTCAGGGACGCCAGCAGCGCGTACGGCCCGACGCCCATCAGCACGGGCCAGCGTGCCACGGGATCGTTCATCCGCCTCCTCCTTCCCCGGCGCTCGCTCGCAGCGGACAATCTAACCCCGTAACGTCGTCGCCGGTCAGCCGGCCCGGGGAGGCTCGATGGCCAGGGCGTGCCTGAAGACGTTGCGCGGGTCCCACGTGGCCTTCACCCGCTGCAGGCGCGGGTAGTTGTCCTTGTAGTAGAGCGTCAGCGCGGACACGCCCGAGGTGTTCCACTGCGGGTCGGCCAGGTCGGCGTCGGCGTAGTTGATGTAGGAGCCGTCGTTGACCTCGCCGGGCACGGGCACGCCGCCGCTGTCGGCGTACACGTCGCGGTAGAAGCGGCGCACCCAGGCGAGGTTGGCCGCGTCGTCCTTCTCCTCGCTCCAGATGGTCTGGTAGACCGCCTTCATGACCACGTCGCGCTGGGCGATCGCCGTGGCCTCCGGCGCGAGCGCGCCGACCTGGCCGCCGTACCCGATGAGCAGCATGCCGGACTCCGGCCCGCCGGTGCTGTTCGTCAGGTTGCGGTGCACGGCCGCGAGCTGGGCCTCGGTGAACCGGCGTCGCAGGTATCCGGCCTTGATCTTGTAGCGGCGGGTGAGCAGGTCGCCGGCCTCGCCGGTGCCCGGCCAGGTCATCGGGTGCAACCACGGCATCGTACGCCGGAGGTCGAGCACCGGCGTCAGCTCGACGCCCGCGGTCACCGCGGACACGAACTCGCTCACCCTGTCGTCCGCCTTGGGGAGATCCGCGTCGATCTGGGCGATCAGCATGGCGGCGGTCCCCCCGGCGCGGTGCGAGAGGTGGAGGATGCCGTACAACCCGGCGTACGGGGAGCCGGGCGCGCTGTTGCGCTCATGCCAGGTCCCGAAGTTGCGCAGCAGCCCGGTGAGCGCCTGTTCGGTCATGTGCTCCCAGGACCAGAAGATCGCCCGCTGCGACATCCGCTGCGGCGACGGCGGCAGCAGCGTGGACGGGTCGGCGCCGGTCGCGCCGGGCGAGCGCAGCCAGTAACGGGTGACCACGCCGAAGTTGCCGCCGCCACCGCCGGTGTGCGCCCACCACAGGTCACGGTTCGGGTCGCCGGGCTCACGGGTGGCGACCACGGCGCGGGCGCTGCCGTCGCGGTCGGCCACCACGACCTCCACGCCGTACAGGTGATCCACCACCGAGCCGTAGCGCCGGGACAGAGCGCCGTAGCCGCCGCCCGAGAAGTGCCCGCCGGCGCCCACCCCCGGGCAGCTGCCCGCTGGGATCGTCACGCCCCAGCCCTTGAACAACGTCCGGTACACGTGGCCGAGCGTCGCTCCCGGCTGCACGGCGAACGCCCGCCGGCGGGCGTCGTAGGTGACCTCGTCCATCGGGGACAGGTCCAGCAGCATGCGTACCGCCGGGTCGCCGGTGAGGTTCTCGAAGCAGTGCCCGCCGCTGCGCACCGCGACCCGTCTGCCTGACCGCACCGCGTCCGACACGGCGCGCACCACCTGGCCGGTCGAGCCGCACACGCGGATCTCGTCCGGCCTGCCCGCGAACCGGAAGTTGTTGCCCCGCAACAAGGTGTCGTAACGGGGGTCGCCAGGACGTATCGTCACCGGCCCGAACGCCGCCGAGCCTGGTTCCGCCGACGCGGCCTCGGCACCCCACGTGCCGACCGCCCCGGCGACCGCCCCCGTGACCGCTCCGGCACCCGCACCGGCGAGCAGCCCGCGACGGCTGACCGCCATGCGGCCGCGCGGGTTCGTGCTCCCACTGCTCACTTCCGGCATGTGGCTGGCTCCTTCCGACCTTCTGCGTTGAGGTCGTCAGCCTCCCAGCCGGACCACGGCGAGCACATCAGCTCATGTCCTGAGCCGGCGGCTGAACCC
>NZ_JAAAHR010000246.1:0-10761 GCF_009908215.1 Nonomuraea sp. K271
CGCCGCCCCTCCCCCCATGTAGAGGGCCACGAAGGCGCTCAGCCCGACGTACACGACCGAGCGGGACACGATCACCATCGTCAGCCGGGCGAACGACGGCCAGTCGTCCCGGCGGGACACCGGCGCGGCCCGCGCCACGCGGCCGCTCCCCGACAGCGCCCGGATCGCCGGCAGCGTCACCACCGCCCCCAGCAGCGCCGGCGCCACGAGCAACGGCGACGCGCCGAACCCCCACACCGCCAGCAGCGGCGTCACCAGCACGGGAGCACAGGCGAAGCCCAGCGTCCCGCCCAGCGAGAACCAGCTCATCCGGACGTGGCTGCCCTCGCTGGCGAGCCTGGCCAGCCGCGCCGACTCCGGATGGTAGGCCGCCACGCCCAGCCCGGACAGCGCCACCGCCAGCCAGGTCAGCACGTACGAGTCCGTCACGCCCCCGAACGCCACCCCGGCGCCTGCCGTCACCATGCTCACGGGGATGAGCCACGGCATCCGCCACCGGTCGGTCAGCACGCCGAAGAGCGGCTGCACGATGGACGACGACAACGTCGCCGCGAGCACGATGCCGGAGACGGCGACGTAGCCGTACCCGCGTCCGGCCACCAGGAAGGGCACGAGGGCGGGCACCGCGCCCTGGTAGAAGTCCACGGTCGCGTGACCGGCGGCGAGCATGGGGATCCTGTTCACGCTCCGATCCTGCACATGGCAGAACTGGCGCGCTTCCGATAAATTGCCAACCTATGCCGGAGATCCGCCACACACCCGAGGCACCCACCGGCCGACGGCCCCTGGCCCCCGGCGCGGGCATCGACGCGCACCGGCACGACACCCACCAGATCGTGTACGCCTGCCGCGGCGTGCTCTCCGTCACCACCGGCTCGGGCATCTGGGTGGCGCCCGCCAGCCGGGCCATCTGGATCCCGGCCGGCACCGTCCACGAGCACCGCGCCCGCGGCGACACCGACCTGCGCCTGGTGGGGCTCTCCGACAACCCGCTGGGCCTCGGCCGTCCCGCGGTGCTCGCGGTCGGCCCCCTCCTCCGCGAGCTGATCATCGCCTACACCGGCGACGACGGCCCGGCGGGCGGCGAGCGGGAACGACTGAGCGCCGTGCTGCTCGACCAGCTCAGACGCGCCCCCGAGCAGCCTCTGCACCTGCCCGCCGCCCGTGACCCCCGGCTGACCGCCGTCTGCGCGGCCCTGCACCGCGACCCCGCCGACGGCAGGTCCCTGGCCCAGCTCGCCGTCGAGGCCGGCACCAGCGAGCGCACGCTGGCCCGGCTGTGCCGCCGCGAGCTCGGCATGAGCTTTCCCCAGTGGCGCACCCAGCTCCGGCTGCACCACGCGCTGCTGCTGCTCGCAGACGGCCTCTCCGTGACCGCGGTCGCCCACCGGTGCGGGTGGGCCTCGGCGAGCGCCTTCATCGACGTGTTCAGGCGGGCGTTCGGGCACACCCCTGGCCGCGCCTTTACATTGTAGATTCGCTACAATCGAGTGTCGTGAGTACTTCCAAAGGCAAGGGCGGCACCCCGGCGACCGTCGCGCTGACCAAGGCCAAGGCCGAGTTCACGCTCCACCCCTACGCGCACGACGCCTCCGCGCAGGCCTACGGGGAGGAGGCCGCCGACGCGCTCGGCGTGCCGTACGAACGCATCTTCAAGACGCTCGTGGCGGAGGTAGAGAGCGGGCTCGCCGTGGCGGTCGTGCCGGTGTCGGGCAAGCTCGACCTCAAGGCGCTGGCCGGCGCGCTCAACAGCAAGCGGGCCGCGATGGCCGACGCCGCCAAGGTGGAGCGGGTGACCGGCTACGTCGTGGGCGGCATCAGCCCGCTGGGCCAGCGCAAGCAGCTCCCCACGGTGGTCGACTCCACGGCGCTCGACTTCGAGACGATCTATTTCTCGGCGGGCAGGCGCGGCCTGCAGATCGAGACCGCGCCCGACAACCTCCTCACGCTCACCCGGGCCGTCACCGCCCCGATCGGCAGGACCGGCTGACAGTCAGTTCCGCCGCCTGGGCCGGTCCCGATGGCCGCCGTCGTTCCGGTCCGGGCGCGGCAGCGTGATCTCCACCCGCCGCGGCCTGCGCCCGAGCAGCCACTCGAAGAGGTGGCGCGGCCGGCGGGCCTGGCGGTCACCGCGCCGCCCCTCACGCTGCTCCTCCTCGGCCAGCGCCTCCTCCAGGCCAGGTGTGTGACCGCCGCCGAAGCGCGACATGTCCGGCCCGGGGAAGCCGCGCGGCTCGATCCCGCGCAGCGCGGGCCGCATCGACTCCACCCAGATCGGGCCCGGCAGCGACGCCCCCTGCACCGAGCCGTAATAACGATCCCCGATCCGCACCCCCGTCAGGGGAAACCGGTACGACCCGCGGATGTCCCCGACGCTGACCGCCGCGGCCAGCGCCGGCGTGTACCCGGCGAACCAGGCAGAGGTGTAGCCGTTGTTCGTGCCCGTCTTGCCCGCCGCCGGACGGCCGATGCCCTGGCCCCTCATGGTGCCCTCGGTGAACACACCCTTCAGCACGTGGTTGACGGCGTCGGCGACCGGCCGTTCGATGACCTGCTCGCACGAGGGCGGCACATGGGTGCGTCTGCCGTCCCTGCCGATGATCTCCACGATGGCCAGCGGCCGGCAGTAGCGGCCCCGCGCGGCGAACGTCGCGAACGACGCCGCCACCGTCACCGGGTCCATCTCGTTGACGCCGAGGGTGAACGTCGGCACCTCCTGCAGCGGCTTCCCGTCCGCCCTGACGACGCCGAGCGACCTGGCCGTCTTCACCACGTTGCAGAGACCGACCTTGCGCTCCAGCATCATGAAGAAGATGTTCACCGACTTCCAGGTGCCGGTCTCGATGCTGTGCGGCCCGCCCTCCCCCTCGCCGCTGGCGTTGAGGATGCGCGTGTTCGGGTCGTTCACGGGCCGGCCGGCGCAGTTGCGGTAACCCTGTCCGGGCACGAGCGCCCCCGGTGTCTTGAAGCCGTCGCCGAACCGCCACCCCTGCTTGAGCGCCGTGGCCAGCGTGTACACCTTGAACGTCGACCCGGCCTGGAACCCCTGCCCGCCGCCGTGCGCCGTGTCGGCGGGCAGGTTGAAGGTGGTCTTCGGGCCGTTCTTGCGGTTGCCCGAGTTGCGGCCGAACCGTTTGCTGGCGGCCATCGCCCTGATCCGCCCGGTACGCGGCTCCACCATGGCCTCGGCGGCCACCTCGGTGTCCTCCGGCGACACGTGCCGGCGGATGGCCTGCTCGGCGGCGTGCTGCGCGATCGGGTCGAGACTGGTCCTGATCACCAGCCCTCCCCTGGCCATACGTTTGCGCCGCTCGCTCGCGGTGTTGCCGAAGACGGGGTTCGACAGCAACTCGCGCTGCACGTACAGGCAGAAGAACGGGTACGCGCTCTGCGCGCAGCCGCCGGGCTCCGGACGGAGCCGCAGGCCCAGCGACGCGTTCTTGGCGGCGCTGGCCTGCCGCCGCGTGATCAGCTCCAGCCCGGCCATCCGCTCCAGCACGAGGTCCCGCCGCGCCTTCAGCCGCTCCCGGTGCTCCCGGCCGAGCGAAGGATCGGTCGAGTACGGCATCCGCACCGCGCCCGCCAGCGTGGCCGCCTCCGTCAGGGTCAGCTCGGCCGCCGAGGTGGAGAAGAAGCGCCTGGCCGCCGCTTCCACGCCGTGCGCGCCCGCGCCGAAGTAGGCGATGTTCAGGTAACGCTCGAGGATCTCGTCCTTGCGGTACTTCTCCTCCAGCGCCAGCGCCAGCCGCAGCTCTGTGATCTTGCGCGCCAGGTTGGGGGCCCGCGCCTTGTCGCGTTCGGCGTCCGTACGCGCGGCCTCGACCAGGATGTTCTTGACCAGCTGCTGGGTCAGGGACGAGCCGCCCTGCCGGATGCCGCCCGCCTGGGTGTTGGTGAGCAGCGCCCGGAAGGTGCCCCTGACGTCGAGCCCGCCGTGCTCGTAGAAGCGGGCGTCCTCGATGGCCACGATCGCCTGGCGCATCACCGGCGCCACCGCACCCAGGCGCACGTTCGTCCGGTTGGCCTCGTAGAACTGGGCGAACTGGCGGCCGTCCTTGTCCAGCAGCCTGGTCACCTGCGCGAGCGGCTCCTCACGCGGAGCGGGCGGCAGGTCGAGGAACGTGTTCGCGACGTTCTTGGCGGCCATGCCGCTCCCGCTGACGGCGGGCACGGCCAGTGCCGCCGTCAGCACTCCACCGAGCGCTCCCGCCAGCCCGAGCGCACCGACGGATCTGAGTACGGTCACGCTGAAGGTCTGCGGCGCCCGGATCGGCGGCAAACGCCCGCGTGTGATCCTTTACCGTTTCCGGCGGATGTCCAGACCCAGAGACGCGAACTGCTCGAACGGCCGGTGGTAGCCCCGCTCGATGTGGTGCACGCCGCGCAGTGTCGAGGGGCCGTCGGCCACCGCGGCCGCCAGCACGGCCGAGAAACCCGCCCTGATGTCGGGCAGCGTCACGTCGGCGCCCTTGAGCTGCGACACGCCGCGCACGACGGCCGAATGGCGAGCGTTCGTGTCGTGGTAGCGGCAGGCCGGACCGCCCAGGCACTGGTCGAACACCTCGATCTCGCAGCCCATCCGCTGCAGCGCCGGCACGTACACCAGGCGGTTCTCGAAGACCGTCTCGTGCAGCACCGACATGCCCTGGCTCTGCGTGAACAACACCATGAGCGGCGTCTGCCAGTCGGTCATGAAGCCGGGATGGGTGTCGGTCTGCACGGCCGCCGCGCGCAGGCCCTCGGGCGGCGCGGTCGCGCACAGGTACTCGTCGTTGATGTCGAACTGGGCGCCCATCCTGGCCAGCGTGGTGATCGCCGTGACCAGGCGGTCCTGCGGGCAGCCGTGCACCCGTACCTCGCCCTGCGTGATCAGGCCCGCCGCCAGGTAGGAGAACGCCTCGATGCGGTCGCCGTTGAGCCACGTGGAGGCGCCGCGCAGCCGTTCGACGCCCTCGATGACGATCCTGCGGTCCGGCGACAGCTCGATCCGCGCCCCCATCCGCTGCAGGAACAGCGCCAGCTCCACCACCTCGGGTTCCATCGCGGCGTTCTTCAGCACCGTCTTGCCCTCGGCCAGCACCGCGGACATCAGCACCGTCTCCGTGGCGCCCACGCTCGGGTAGGGCAGCTCGATCCGGGTGCCGTTGAGCCGTTTGGCCTTGGCGAAGACGCCGGTGTCACCGACCTCCACCTCGGCGCCCATCGCCCGCAGGGCCTCCACGTGGAAGTTCACCGGCCGCCGCCCGATCGGGTCGCCGCCCACCAGCGGCACGAACGCCTCCCCCGCCAGGTGCAGCAGCGGGCCCAGCATGAGGATGGGGATGCGGTTCAGGCCGGTGAACGCGTCGGGCACCCGCGGCTCGATCTGCGGCCCCGGCGCGATCCTGATCTCCGTACGAGAGATCTCCACATCGATGCCGAGCGCCCGCAGCATGGCCGCGGTGATCTCCACCTCGCCCACGTCGGGCGCATTGTGGATGCTGCTCTCGCCGCTGCCCAGCATGGCGGCGACCATGTGCTTGGACACGCCGTTCTTGGAACCGCGCACCTCGACGTCTCCCCGGAGCGGACCGGAGGGTTCTATCAACCAGACCTCTTCTGCAATCACGAAGTGAGCCTAACCGGGGGATACCATCGAGCTGATTCGGACGCACATGTGAAGGGGAGTGGCGTGACGAGGGAAGTACGCGCTTTTGCGGTAACTGTCCTCACACTCGCTGCTCTCGGGGTGGCCGCGGGGCTGCTCTGGTCAGGCGTTTCCCCACGGGCCCCGTACACGGTCGCGGAGGACGGCACATCGGTACTGGCCGATCCGTCCACGCAGGCGCTGATCGCCGCGGACGGCTGGTTCGCGGTGATCACGGGCGGACTGGGCCTGCTCTGCGGCGGGGTGGCCTGGTTCGCGGCCCGCCGGTACATGTTGCCGGTGCTGCTCGGGCTCTGCGCGGGTGGGGTGCTGGCGGCGGCGCTGACGTTGTGGATGGGGTCGACGTTCACCATCGGAGCCGTCATGGTGGAGGCCGCCGTGGTGCCTGGAGCCAAGGTCGTGCCCGGCGCGCTGAAGCTGACCGCCCCTGGGGTGCTCGTGTCCTGGCCGCTGCTCGCGGTGGGGCTTTTCGGGCTGCTGGAGGGCATGCACGGGTACGGCGAGCCGACGCTGCGGCCTCCGTACGGCAACCTGCCTTGATCCCACGGCCACCCGATGCCCCGGGAACCGCCCGCACAGCACACGGCTTCGGCAGGTGCCATGAGGACACACGGCGACCGGCCGGCGCGGCGGAACCACCTCATGCAACCGCGACACCACCGGTCAGCGCGGAGCCGTCTCCACGACCGTGAACGACACCGGTCAACGCAGAGCCATCCCCCCACCACCGTGACAACACCAGTCACCGCAGGACCAGCCCCAACGGTGAGCACCACGACGAGCGCGGTGCCCGTCTCTCACAACGGTGGGCGTTGCCGGCCGTGGCCGGTGGCCTGTTCGAACGCGCGGGCGACGCGCAGGACCCTGGCGTCCTCGAACGGCCGGGCGACGATCTGCACCCCCACCGGCAGGCCGTCCGTCGTGAACCCGGCGGGCACGGAGGCAGCCGGTGCGTGCAGGACGCTGATCCAGTAGGCGGAGCGCATCCACGCGAGGTAGTCGGGCAGCCGCTCGCCGTTGATCTCGCTGACGTGGGGCTGCTCGATGGGGAACGGCGGCACCTGGCTCACCGGCGCGATCAGCACGTCGTAGGTGTCGAAGAAGGCGGACATGCGCTGGTAGAGGCGGCTGCGGGCGCGCTCGGCCGCGGCCAGCGCGGCCCCGGTCACCTCGCGGCCCCGCTCGACGTTCCAGGCGGTGTTGGGGCCGAGGCCGGTCAGGTCGCCGAAGGACAGCGCGTAGTTCCACGCCCGGTAGGTCCTGAACGCCTCCTCCGCGCCGGAGAGGTCGAGCTCCACCTCCTCGACCGTGGCTCCCAGCCGCTCGAACACGGCCGGCGCGGTCGCGGTCACCGCCGCCGTGCGCGGGTCGACCGGCAGCCCTCCCAGGTCGGGACTCCACGCCACCCGCAGGCCCGCCACACCCTCCTCAGGCTCGGGACTGAAGACCTCTCTGATCGCGTAGGGGGAACGGTGGTCGAACCCGGCGATGGCCGAGAGCATCAGCGTGAGGTCGTCGACGGTCCGGGCCATGGGGCCCTGGACGGACAGCGTGTACCAGGCGGCGGTGTCGGACACGCCGGGCACCCGGCCGGGCGTGGGGCGCAGGCCGACGACGTTGCAGAACGAGGCGGGGTTGCGCAGCGAACCGCCCATGTCGGAGCCGTCGGCGAGCGGGACCATGCCGGTGGCCAGGGCGGCGGCCGCCCCACCGCTGCTGCCCCCGGCGGACTTGGACAGGTCGTAGGGGTTTCTGGTGGCGCCGAACACCTCGTTGACGGTGTGGGAGCCGGTGCCGAACTCCGGGGTGTTGGTCTTCCCGACGGTGATGGCACCGGCGGCGCGCAGCCGCTCGACGACCAGGTCGTCCTTGGCCGGGACGTGGTCGGCGAACAACGGCGAGCCGTAGGTGGTGCGGATGCCCGCGGTGTCCACGAGGTCCTTGTGCGCCACGGGCAAACCGTGCAGCAGACCTTCCGGCTCGGCCGCGTCCGCCGCCTTGGCCGCCTCGATCGCCGGTTCGGCGGCCAGCGTGACGATGGCGTTGACGTCTGGGTTGACCTGCTCGATGCGGTCGAGATGGGCCTGGAGGACCTCCACGGCGCTCACCTGCCGGGTCCTGATCAGGCGGGCCAGCTCGGTCGCGGTCAGGTAGTGCAGTTCGCTCACTCTGCGATCCTGCCTCACCCGCCGTGCGAGGGCGACGGCAAGGTCTGCCCACGCTCCGCACCGGTGGTCGTCGGCCGCCGCCTTGCCATGATGAGCAGCCCTGTGACGGTGAGCGTGCAGGTCAGGATGACGACGTGCACACCGAAGTTGACGGACTGGGCGGGGAACAGGATGTTGCCTGTGTGCAGTCCGGTGTGCACTCCGACCGCCATCCACACCGCACCGGTGCGCCACCGCGCCGCCGCGCAGGCGAAGCCGAGAGCGATGGCCTGTAGCGGGTAGATCAGACGCTCGACGGGTGTGTCGGCCGCGCTCTGCGAGAAGATGTGCAGCACACCGAAAACCACCGACACCACAATCAGCACGGCTCTCGGGGACATCCGCGCAGACAATGTGTCGTACAGGTGACCACGCCACAGCAGTTCCTCGGGGAACGCCTGGCTCAGCAGGGCGAAGGCGATGGAGAGCGGCAGGAGAGACAGGTCGGGGCGGGCCACTTCCGAGGGCACCCAGGTGGCCACACCGACCGTCACCGCCAGCGCGCCGGCCGCGGCCACCGCGGCCCCGCCGGCCACGATGCCCAGTAACAGGTGCGGCACGGCCCTCCAGGACATCGTGAGCCCCACGCCCTGCCAGGTCTGGCGGCCGAAGCGGCGGATCACATAGACGAGCCCGAGCGAGGCCAGCGTGATCCCGATCATGCCGAGCGGGCGATAGAGGGCGTCGTCGGAGTCGAGCAGCAGCATGGCGGGCCCGGCGCCGACGAGGATCTGCGTGAACATGGCGACGCAGGTGATCAGCACGGCCCAGACGGGGTGAGTGATTTTCATAGGCCGCCACGTTAAGTAACCGGGCGGTACCGGCGCATCGGGCTCTGAGTTGAATCCACAGTGACCATCGGCATAGGCCTCAGGGAGGATCACAGCGCCGCCCGGGAAAACTAGGGTCGATGGCATGCTGCGTCATCTGGCCTGCCTGCGCGACCCGGACCGGCCGATCCTCTTCAGCGTCGTGTTCTGGGTGGTGCTCGCAGCCACCGGGATGGTTCACGTGATCTACTACGGAGAATCCTGGTCCGTGCCGTTCGCGCTCAACCTGGCGCTCGTCTCCGCGCTGTGGCCACTCCTCCCCTGGCGACGCGACGGCGGGCCAAGTCTCGGCGCAGCATCCCCGCCCGACGGCAGACCACGTACCCGCACAACCACCCCGCCAGGCGGCAGACCACCTTCCGGCACAACCGCCCGGCCCAACCGCGGACCAAACGCCCACACACCATCCCAACCCGACATCACACCGAACGCCGGCACATCAACCATGCTCGATGGGAGTGGGCGGTTCAGCGGGGAGACAAGGCGCGATGGCCGATGGCGGCAGGTCGCGGCGGTGGTGTTCCTGCCCGCGACCTTCACGCTGGGCCCTGCGGGCTCCGAAGAGGTCCATCAGTTACTGACCCTCATAGCCGTCGCCAACCTGGCGTTCGTCTTCGGCATGCGGGCCGCGGCCGTCATCGTCGGCTGCCTCTGCTTGGCCGTGTTCGCCTGCGTCGTGGTGGTTTTCGAGCGGGGCGTGTTCAACGCCGTCGTGCAGACCGTCACCATCGTCGTGTTCGCCTGCTTCGTGCTCGGCATGGCGTCGGCCGTGCTGGAGGCGCGGCGCAGACGGGTGGAGGCGCAGCGGCTGGCGGCCAGGGTCAGGGAGCTGACCGTGGCCCAGGAACGCGCGCGAATGGGCGCGGAGATGCACGACTCCATCGGTCACCACCTCACGGTGATCAAGATGGGCTTGGAGAACGCCGAGCGTTTCCGCTCCCGCCGCCCCGACGACGCCTGGCACGAGGTGCGTCAGGCGAAGGAGCTGACCGTGACGGCGCTGGCCGACGCCCGCCGCTGGGTTCGCGCCCTGCGGCCGCTGGCGCTCGACGGTCACGTCAGCAGCGCGGCCCTCGAACGGCTGGCGGCGTCGTTCGACGGCACAGGCCTCGCGGTGTCCTTCGAGGTCGTCGGGGACGAGCCACCCCTGGAGCCCGACGTGGAGCTGGTGCTCTACCGGGTGCTGCAAGAAGGGCTGACCAACGCCGTCCGGCACGCGGGTGCCCGTCATGTGCGCGGTACGCTCGCCTGCGACGGCGACCGCGTCGTGCTGGTGGTGGCCGACGACGGCGCAGGCCGCGGCCGGGACGCGCGCGACGCTTTCGGCCTGCTCTCCCTCACCGAACGTGCCCGCGCCGTGGGCGGCACCCTGACCGCGGGCGACCGGCCGGGCGGCGGCTTCGAGGTACGGGCGGAGCTGCCCGCCCGGGTCACGGCAGCCGTGTCATGAACATGATCAGAGTGCTGCTGGTCGACGACCAGGCGCTGATCCGGCAGGGGCTGTGGAAGATGCTGGAGATCGAGGACGGCATCGAGGTCGTCGGGGAGGCCGCCGACGGAGAGGACGCCCTGCTGGTAGCCGAGACGTGCCGCCCTAACGTGGCGCTGGTCGACGCCAGGATGCCCAGGATGGACGGCGTCGAGCTCGTCGCCCGGCTGGCGGCCCGGCACCCCCGTGTGGCCTCGATCGTGCTGAGCACCTTCGACGAGGACGACTACATCTTCGGTGCGCTGCGCGGCGGGGCCGTCGGCTACCTTTTGAAGGACTGCACGCCCGAGGAACTGGTCGACGCCATTCGCCGGGCCGGCCGCGGCGAGACGGTGCTCGCCTCGACGGTGGCCGCGCGGCTGGTGACCGAGATCCGCCGCACGCCGGCGCCGCCGACCGTGCTCCCCGGCGAGGAGCGCTTGTCGTCCAGAGAGGCGCAGGTGGCCAGACTGCTCGCTGCCGGAGCCTCGAACCGGGAGATCGCCACCCGCCTGCTGGTCACGGAGGGCACGGTGAAGAACCACGTCTCGAGCCTGCTCCGCAAGTTCGCGCTTCCCGACCGGACCCGCCTCGCCCTCCACCTCAAGG
>NZ_JAAAHR010000247.1:0-10693 GCF_009908215.1 Nonomuraea sp. K271
GCGCTGGGAGGCGCAGGAGGACCTGGTCATCACCCATCCGGAGCTTCCGCTCTTCCAAGGGGCTTCGCCTTGGTACGCCAAGTGGCGATCGGGGGAGCACGCGTTCGTACCAGCGCTCGCCGAGAAGCGGGGCGTGGACCTCGGCCGGCCGTGGCAGTCGCTGCCTGAGGAGTTCCGTCACTGCGTGCTGTACGGCACGGGTGAGGAGAAGGTCGAGGCGACCATCGACATGACGAACAAGAAGGAGACGGCTCTGGTGACCTACACCTCGAGCCAGCCGCTGCGGGGAGCGCTCGCCGAGGTGGAGCGGGTGTTCGTGAACGCCCAGACCTCCAGCGCCAAGCAGCGCTACCTGCCGTACATGCGCAAGCAGCCCTGTGGCACCTGCGGCGGCAGCGGGTACGACCAGGTGGCCCGGTCCGTGCGGCTCGGCGGGCTGACCTACCCCGACCTGATCGAGGTGGAAGTACAGGAGGTGCGCAGCTGGGCGCAACGGGTGGCGGACACCCTGTGCTCCCGGCAGCGAGAGGTGGGCGAGCCGCTGCTGCAGGACCTGAACCGCAGGCTCGCAATCCTGGACCGGCTCGGCCTGGCCCATCTCCAGTTGTCCCGGAGCGCGGCGACGCTGTCCGGTGGTGAGTTGCAGCGGACCCGGCTCGCCGCTCAGCTCGGCACCGAGCTGAGCGGCATCATCTTCGTTCTGGACGAGCCCGGGACCGGGCTGCATCCCGCGGACAAGGCGCATCTGCTCGACATCGCCCTGGAGTTGCGCGCGGCCGGTAACACGGTGCTCCTCGTCGAGCACGATCCCGAGCTGATCGCCCGGGCCGACTGGGTGATCGATATGGGGCCCGGTGCCGGTCGCCTCGGCGGTGAGGTCCTGGTGTCGGGGCCTCCCGCCGATGCGGCCGCCCACCCGAAGTCCCTGACCGGGCGCTACCTCGCCGGCGAGGGGCCGCGGCTGGGCCGGACCCGCCGCCCGGCCGGGGATGACACCGGCTGGGTGAAGCTGCACGGCCTGCGTGCGCGCAACGTGACCGCAGACCAGGTGCGTTTCCCTGCAGGTCGGCTCACCTGCCTGACCGGGGTGAGCGGCAGCGGCAAGAGCAGCCTGCTCAGTGCGCTGGCGGCGAGTGTGGAGGCCGCCTTGGACGGAACGGTGACCGACATGGTGCGGGAGGTGACCGGCATTGAGGGGTTCAGCTGGGTCGCCGTCGTCGATCAGGAACCGCTCGGGCGGACGCCGCGATCCAACCCGGCCACCTACAGCAAGGCGTTCGACATTGTCCGCAGACTGTTCGCCGAAACGGACGGGGCGCGCGGGCGCGGGGTCAACGCCTCCTGGTTCAGCTTCAACACCGCGAATGGCGGCCGCTGCGAGACGTGTACGGGATACGGCCGCAAGCTGGTCGACATGCACTTTCTGCCGGATGTGTGGGTGGTCTGTGACGCGTGCGAGGGGCGGCGCTACAAGCCGGAGGCCTTGGACATCAGGTACCAAGGGCTGGCCATCGATCAGGTCCTGGAGCTGACCGTCGCCGAGGCCGTGGAGCAGTTCTCCGAGCCCCGGCAGCTCGCGGAGATCCTGGGAGCCTTGGACCAGGTCGGGCTTGGCTATCTCCAACTCGGCCAGAGCGCCACGGAGTTGTCCGGGGGCGAGGCGCAGCGGCTGAAACTCGCGTCGGCGATCCAGCGAGGCGCTGCGAGCCGCAGGGCCGGCCTTGTCGTTCTCGACGAACCCGTTTCGGGCCTACACCCATCTGACATCCAGCGGGTGGTTGATGCGTTCGATGTGTTGCTCGACTCGGGCAACACCGTCGTCGTGGCCGAGCATGACATCCCCGTCGCCGCGTCCGCAGACTGGGTGATCGACCTGGGGCCCGGAGCCGGTCCGGACGGGGGTGCGGTGGTCGCGGAGGGCACCCCGGACACCGTCGCGACTGCGGAGACCCCGACCGCCGTCTTCCTTCGGCGGTACGCGGCGGGCCTGCCGCTCCTGGGAACGCGGGAAGGCGCGCGCCTGTAGAGGGCCGGGAGCGCGTCCGGCGTGTGTCCGCCGGCTACGTCAAACGATCTCCGAGGCCTGGCAAGCGCTCCCATCGTGGCGCGGTCCTTGGGATCGGCTGCCGGACCTCCATGAGCGCGGGACGGCCGGGCTGCCGTCACTGGATGGGGACGTGGAGGTCGCGGAACGGGCCGATCTTGACCGTGAGGGTGTCGGCGGTGTCGGGCAGAGCGAAGAGGTTCCAGAACTCGCGGGTCTGCCCCGGTGCGAACTTCTCGGTGCTGATGCGGACGCCGGAGACGTCCGTGCATGCGCAGTAGAAGTCCACGCCGTCGTCGGTGGGGACCTCGAGGCGGCCGGGCAGGTACTGGCGGCGGGCGGCGACGTCGGTCACGCGGACGTTGCTTGCGGCCTGGTACTTGTACGCCTCCCAGTCCTGGGCGTGGTGAAGGTTATTGAACCAGGTCTCGGCCGATCCCTCATTGGTGATCTTGTAGGTGAGCAGGCCGAGGCCGCCGGGCAGTCGGCGCAGGCCCGCGACCTCCATGGCGATGGGCCGGCCGTCGGCCTTGGTGGTGCCGGTCAGGCCGGTCGCGCCGGGAGCGGTCGTGGCCACCGGTTCCTGGGTAGCGGGCTGGGGTTTGGGGAAGGTCACTGTGACGCGGCGGTTGCGGCGTTTGCCCTCATCGCTGTCGTTTGTGTACAGCGGGCGGCGCGAGCCGTACCCCTTGGCCCGGAAGCGGATCCCGCCCCTGGACAGCAGCGCCGACAGGGCGCGCTGTACCGCCTGAGCACGGCGCAGCGACAGCGGGTCGTTGATGGCGTCGTTGCCGGAGGAGTCGGCGTGGCCCGCCACCGTCACCACTGTGGCGGGTGAGGCGTCGATGAGCTTGGCCGTGCGGGCCATGATCGACTTGGCTTCGGGGGTGAGGGTGGCCTTATCGACCGCGAACAGCACGTCGGAGGAGAGGTTGACCTGCAGGTCCTTGCCGTCGTCGGCGGTCTCCTCCGATTTGTCCAGGGCCTCGGAGGGGAGGATGAGGCGGCGGATGACGGGCGTGACAGGCTCGGCATCGGGGTCGGGAAAATCGCCGGTCGGAGCTTCGTCGCTGATGGGCACGTCGAGCATCGGCGGGCCTACGGGGGTGACGACGGTGGTCGTCGCAGGGTTGCCCGACGGTGCGGGCAGCACCGCGTAGACGGTGATCGACCGGCCAGGGTCGATGAAGCGGCCGAGGCCGTCGCGGTCCAGGTCGCTGCAGAGGCAGGGGGAGCCGGCGGGTTTGTACGGCAGGATCCAGGTGCGGGCCTGCGCGTCGAGGACGCCGATGCCGGAGGCCCACTTGATCGCGCCGAGGGGGCGGGTGCGGTCACCCATCTCGCCGGGCCAGGACAGGTGCTTGTCGGTGCCGGTGTTGGACAGCCGGATCTGGGCGATGAGGTGCTTGCCCTTGACGCGGTTGAGGCCGACGACCTCGACCTTGAGGTTCTCGGTCATGGTGCTGCGGGTATCGCTCAGGGCCGGTCGGGTGCCGTGATCCGATGCCGTGGCGGTGGCGGGTGGAGCGCTGGTGCCCGGGGCACTCGACGTCGGTGCGGTGGTGGTGGGCGGGGGCGCGGCTTCCTTCGTCGGCAGCACCCCGCACCCGGCCGTGGCCAGCGTGAGTACGGCGCTCAGGGCCAGGATCCGATGAGGATTGGGAGAGAGAATATCCCGTCCGAAATGTTGGCGCTCAGACCGCGTGAGAGCGATGCACACACCCCGGCCAGAGGTGTCCCGTCCGTCAGGCGTGTGCATGCGACACCACCGGGAACAAGCCCGGAGCTACCACGTCCATCACTGACTTGACGATCGCGTGCGGCTCGTACTCCTGCGCGCGAGAGCCGGTAGGGATTGCACCGGCGAGGCCTACGGCAACTCCTGCAGCCCGTAGCTTTCTTTGCATGAGAGACTCCTTTTCGGATGGCCTTGGGTGATACGTGCATAGTGGGGAAGTCGAGCTGCGGTCGTCCGATCGCGGTCCTTACTTATTCAGTGCGAACCCGTAGCAACCATGCAGGACTGTCCCAGCCGCACTTGTAGTCGATGACGATTCCAGCACTCGTCTGGCGCGCCCGCGCTGCCGGCAGCCTTCGTGCGCCACGCACTCTTCCTCTCCCGAACGCGCACAGCCGATCGCGTCACGCACCCCTCTTTCTCTCATGGGCACCAGGACCGGCGCGTCGCCCATCCATCGCGTGCCGGCGTTTCGGCACCCGCACGCCAAGGACGAGCTCGTCCATGTCAGGCTCTGGCAATACTATACGGTATGGTACGGTATTAGCGCATCGTGAGCAATTCATTGTCCGAGGAGAGACATGTCAGCATTGCCCGATCCGGTTTGGCCGGTTGTCGTCCTAGCGATCATCAAGGCCGGTGACGCCGTCATGTGCATCAAGCCCGTTCCGTTCATCGCCCAGTGCTTCGAAGACGTGAACTGGCCGCGACGTTACTGGTGGATCATGCCACCGCTGAAGTTCGCCGCCGCGGCCGGTCTGACCCTGGGCATCTGGGTGCCGTATCTCGGCGCCGCGACCTGCGTCGCGCTCGTCCTCTACTTCATGGTCGCCATCGCGATGCACATCGCGGCCCGGGACTTCGGCCGCAACCTCTTCCTCAACGCCACCGCCATGCTGCTGATCTGCGTCGCGGTCGGCGTCTACAGCTTCATGGCATGAAGCTCGCCTGCGCCTCGGCGCGCGCGGACAGCTCCATACCCGATGGTACGTTTGCCGGATGAGCACGGCACGAGCCCGGTGGCTGAACGAAGGCTTGAAGGTCCTTGCGGAAGAAGGTGCGGCAGGGATTCGCATCGACCGGATCGCCGCTCGACTCAACCTGTCGAAAGGATCGTTCCACCATCACTTCGATGGCGCCGAGGGGTACAAGAAAGCGCTTCTCGCCTATTTCGAGCATCTATCGATTGAAATGTTCGAGAATGCAATTTCCGAGGTCGGTGAATCGGCTGGTGCCCGGGTAATCCTCGCACGGTTGACGAAGCTCGTCCGCCCTGGCGGCACAGGACTCTATCGTCCAGAGATCGATGTCGCATTGCGAGCGTGGGCGACATGGGATGCGGATGTGCGTGCCGTGCAGACCCGCCTTGACGAGGCCAGACTGTCCGCACTCCAGCGGGTGTGGAGATCAGCCGTCGCCAGCGACGAGGAGGCCCGGACGGCGGCCCTGTTGCCCTACCTGCTGGCGGTTGGAGCAACCGTCGTCTTTCCCCCCGTCGACGCTGACCAGCTTCACGACCTCTACGAAATCCTCCTACCACTCGTACCGGACAGCTCCAGCCAGACACGGGATGACACGACGCCACCACCATGACCTCGCCACGCGCCGGTTTTCACTCGTACCCCGGCCATGTCTATTGCAGACTGAATCGGCGGCGTCGACCATCACTGTGCGAAGGAGCTGATAGAGCATGAGCACCGGCGGCGGGCATCGGTCAATGTGGTGGCCAAGCGGTAGGTGCCAGTGAAGGTTGTGCTGTCGGTGCAGGTCACTGTCACGCGGGCCTCGATGACGCGGATCCTGCAAGGCGCCGGTCACGGACAGGTAGGAGCCATCGGTGAGTGTGGCCAGGATGGGGTGCGCCGGTTGCTGCGCAGCCGACCGAGCACCTAGGCGCGCTGACCTGGGCGAAGAAGGCGTTGCCGTCGAAGCCCTTGCCCTGACAGGAGCATGTCCGGCTCCGGCGGGTGCAGCAGGCGGCGGGCATAGCCGCTTTCGCCCTCGCCGGTGGGGCCGAAGACCGCGCCGATCAGGGCCCGCGTTCCGGTATCGGCGAGCGTCCTCAGCTCCAGCAGGGGGATAGCCGCCGTGGCCAGGGCTGCCCAGCCAGGCCCGGTTACGGACGGTGCCGGGGGCCTCGAGAGAACTGCATCCGTCGAAGGAGACCGTGCGGTAGGCCCCGAACCGTACTCCGGGCGTCGTGGGCCAGCGGTCCGCGGGCCGTCATCGAGACGGCTTGAGCGACCGCTCGCCTGCCGAGCAGCCCCGGTGGTTTCGCACAACCGATGAAAATCGTGACACAAGATGTCGGGTTTTGAGGCGAGCATGGTTCGCTGGTCGGCGCCGATGGAGGACGTGGACCGAGCCCTACGGATAGACAAGGACCCGCAATGCGCGAAACACAAGAAGATCTCAAAGAGCTGCAGGCCCTGCTGGACGCTTCTCTCTCCCGTTCCAGCTCGCATCTCCGCTCGCTCATCAATACCGAAAGCACACTGACCGCAGAGGAGCTCACCGGGGTCCTCGCCGGGATGTGCACCCTGGCCCTATCCACCGTGACGGCGAAGGGCGAGCCACGGATCAGCGGCGTGGACGGGCATTTCCTGCACGGGAAGTGGCACTTCGGCACGGCGCGCGGCGCCGCCAAGGCCCGCCATCTCGCCGCCCGGCCCGCCGTCAGCGCCGCGCACATGCGCGGCGAGGATCTGGGCGTGTTCACGCACGGCACGGTGGAGATTCTCAACCCCCAGCACAGCGAGCCAGCCGCGGACTGGCCGGACCTGCTCGCCTACTTCAAGGACTTCTACGGCGACGACCTCTTCGACTGGGACAACGAAGTGGTCTACTACCGGCTGCATCCGCACTGGATGAGCGTCTACGCCCCCGACATCGCCAAGCTCACTGCGGCGTCCCGTTCCTGATCTGTTTGCAGCACGTGCCGCATCGGGACCGGCCACGTGCTGGAAGACCTGGTGAAGCGGCCTCTCAGCGCCATTTGGCGATGAGAGGCCACCGCGTAGTGGCGTTATCGGTTCGTTCGGCATGGGTGGGGATCTGTCCGCCCATGTTTGCTGTGTTGCGAGAGGGAGGACGAAGGTTGATTTCATACGGGACGTCGTGAGTATGGGTAGACCTCGGTGGCCATCGACACTCTGCACAATGAGGCCCAGCTGGATGACGTCGCGATCGGTGAAGCCCGCGCGGGACAGGACAGCAGGTCAGCACCACGCTCTTCGACAACGCGGCGGCTACGGCATGGCAGGCGACCGATCGCATCCCGACATGACCGGGCGCGCCGTCGTGAAGGTGGCGTTCCGTTACAGACCACCGGCCGTCGCCTGCACAGGATTTCCGGCAAGAGCCTCACAGCAAGTGACATCTCAATTACGGTGGGGCCATGGGTAGTCGCGCACAATATGCCACCATGCAGGACGGCACCTTCGGGCTCTACTACTCGCAGTGGGGCGCCTACCAGCTCGAACTCGACTTCCTGCCCGGCCCTGAATCTGCAACCCGGTTCGCCCGCCGACAGCGCGAGGTGAGCTCATGGATGTGGAGCTCGAATGCGACGGTGCATGTCTGATCGACCATGACGAACGGCGACTGCTGCTGTTCTGTCACTGCGGCGCCGATCAGAGCTACCGGCTCGCGGCCTTGGTGACGCTCGCCCGTACCTGGCCCGGCTGGCGGGTGGAGTGGGCCTATGACGGCCTTCAGCAGCTCAAGGCGGCAGCCGGCCACGCCACCGACCTTGCCGCGACAGGCCCTGGGAATCCACGGGCGGGCGAAGAATGGTGCGACGTGCTGGTCACCGTGATGCACCAAGGTCAGACACGGGCCCACCTCGTCGACTCGGCCGAATCGGTCATCCGCAGCTGGGCGAGGAGCCTGGACGACCACCGCTCTGCCTGGCCGACGATCACTTCCTGCCCCGGCAAGGTCATCGCCGGTGTCCACCTCGACCTTGATGACCAGACCGCCGGCGTCTGGACCTCCTCCACGTTGCGCGGTGCCCTGCGGAACGTGGGGCAGGGGTGGCCTGGCTGGCACTGGTCGAACTGGGAGGACAGGTCAGCCGAGCAGGCGCGCCGGGTCGCCGGAGCCCTGCCGTGCCGGAGCCGGGCCTCGCGGAAGGTCTGCGTGCTCTCGCCGCGGAGTTCGACAAGCATCAGGACGTGGACTCCGCCACCGAGTCTGCCTCCCTCCTGCTCGCCTTCACCGACCTCCTGTTCGCCGGTGCCAGGGCGTCGGGGCTCCAGGCCCACGTCCACACAGACAACTCACACACCGCCTCATGGATCTGACCGGCGAGGAGAAGGCCTTGGTCCACACCGTAATCGCCGGCCTCATGACGTCGCCCCGGTGAACGGGTCCAGCCGAGATACGGGAAACGGCAACGAGCCGATCTTGGCGCCCCGTCAGCTTGCCGTCCGAAAAGCCCTCAAACTGATCACGCTCGACCGCTGACCATACGCCTGCCCGCGGAAGGGCGGCCAGCCGGGTTGGGCAGCGCGGCCCGGCAGTGGACAACGTCGGGCGCCGGTCCGCGACAGGCACGTTGCCGGAGCCAGCGCACCTAGCGTTTACTCTGACCGAGGGCTTCTATACGGGATTCGCCCTGCCGACCGGGGGGGTGGGCGCCGTGCTCAACTCCCGGCTATAGCCGAGCCGTCGTCGGACAGGACCCGGTAGACGCTGGCCACCGAGGGGTGCCGGCCTTTGTTCTTGCCCGCGGGGATGACCAGCTTGCGGGCGATGCGGGCCGCTCAGCAACTCCAGCTCAATGTCGTGACGGCGCAGATCCTCGGCGATGGCAAGCAACTCGGCGGCGCCCCGGCCCAGGCGCTTCATCTCATGCACCGTGAAGATCATGCGCTGATGCGGGACGGCTTGCTTGATGGTGCGGGCGTACCCCATCGCCTTGGCGAACTCCGGCCGCACCTTGACTCGAGTGCTGATCTTCTCGGCGAAGACCGGTTCACAGCCCGCCTCCTTCAGCGCGTCGAGCTGGCTGTCCAGCTCCTGCTGCGCCGTACTGCACCGGGCATAGCCGACCCGGGTCGGCCTGGCCGCGGACGCAGGCGCCGCAACGTCCAGGGCCGGGCCCGCCTGCCAGACGCGGCCGGGCCCGCGTTCGGCGGGAGTACGCACCTCCAGCTCGGCACGCAGCTGCGGCACCAGCATGAAGCGCGGCGTGTGGTACTTGGGCGCGACCTTGCCGCCCCGCGTCCGGCAAGAGCTGCCCGCGGGCGCCTCACACATCGGACAATCGAACTGTTCGACGGCGGCGGCTGAATCCATCGTTATCTGGGGTTCTTGAGCGAAGTAGCTGGTCAGCCGCTTGAAGGTCTGTAAGCCACGTCAGGCAAGTAGGCTGCTCGCGTTCGGTGCGCCGATGGATCGTCGAGAGGTCCCTGTCCGGCTGGCTGGTGCGCGCGAGGGGAACCAGGGGAACGTTCTAGAGGCCAGCGAGGTGCGCATCAACGTCACGGGCGCGGGCGGGCGCGGCAGTCCCGGACAAGGGTCCCGTATCCTATGATCACGGGCTTATGAGCCGATTGCCCACGCTATCTGCCACGGAAGTCCCTTCAGAGCGGCTCCTGCTTCGCAGAGCGTTGCACGATGCCGACCGTGAAGGATTCATCGAGTTCTCGACTGATCCTGAGGTTCAGGAATACATCGGTGGTCCCCGGCCTCGAAGTGAGGTCGAGCAGCGCTTCGATGCAGTCGTCACTGGCGACGCAACATCCAGTCCTGGCAATTACGTCATCGCGGACAAGACGACGAACCGCTTTATCGGGACCTTGATGCTCGCCCGCCGGTCGACTGATAGCCCCGGACATGTCACCGAGGATGGCGAGGAACTGGAACTGGGCTATGTGCTGCGGCGCAGTGCATGGGGCGCGGGGTTCGCCTTCGAGGCCGCAACGGCCGCGTTGCGCGCTGCGGCTGACGAACTCCCCGACCAGCCGGTCTTGCTCGTGACCCAGACCGCGAACAAGCGGTCTTTGAAACTGGCCGCCCGCCTTGGCTTCCGCCCCATCAGCACGT
This sequence comes from Nonomuraea sp. K271, assembly GCF_009908215.1. Taxonomy (NCBI): domain Bacteria; kingdom Bacillati; phylum Actinomycetota; class Actinomycetes; order Streptosporangiales; family Streptosporangiaceae; genus Nonomuraea; species Nonomuraea sp. K271. The sequence continues at coordinate 9,834 of NZ_JAAAHR010000247.1, forward strand.
TCGAGTGGTTCGATGCTGAGCAGACCCTCTGCACGGCTCCCCTGTCCATGTTCAAAATCTGATCACAGCATCAACACAGCGGTCCTCAGGCTAGGCGACCCAGTGGTTTCGGGCGCTTCCCAGGCGGTCAGATGCCGGTCAGGGTCGGTCTCCTGGTGCGCGAACTGGTTGATCAGATCGGCGAGAGCTTGCCGATCCTGCGCGGGGAGGTTCTGCAGCAGGGCGATCACCGGCTCCAGCACCTCCATCGTGGCCTCGGGAGTGATGGCGTCGTCGTCGCTGTGATCCAGCCTGATGACGACCTCGGTGAGGGCTCTGGCAAGGGTTCGTTCGAGCGGAGTCATGACGGGGGCTCCTTGGCCGCTCATTGGAGTGCGGGGGGACGGGCTGCCTTGACGCGATGACGGTCGCGGTCAGCCCGCTGCCGGCTCGGTGAGGCGGGCTTCGAGGTCGGCGATCATCTGGGTAAGCAGGCTGGTGTTCTCGCGCCGGACCGCCTCCTCGCCGACCGGGTCGGACGGCGAGGCCGGGGCTGGGGTTGCGGCTGTGGATGACCGTGCCCAACCCTGGGCCGGATTGCGGTCCACATGGCCACCGACGCGCCGGCCTGCGGAAATGTCGTTGGGTGGACCGGACAGAGCTACGCTTCTGTCCGGTCAGGGGTTGGCGCGGTGCGTTTCTGCCGTATTCGTGTGTCCTGAACGTGAAGGAGAGTTCGATGTAGGCGAATGATGGCTCTTCGAAGTCAGTCGGGGTTGGGCCATCCACGGCTTCTCGGAGTCAACCGCGCACCGGTCTTCCGACCTCGATTGGGGACGAAACCCCATGCAGCCGATCCGTCGGCTCAAGTCCGCGGGATG
>NZ_JAAAHR010000248.1:0-10552 GCF_009908215.1 Nonomuraea sp. K271
GTTCTACGCCGGCGACTCCGGCTATTTCGAGGGTTACCGGGGCATCGGGTCGGCGCACGGGCCGTTCGACCTGACGCTGATGCCGGTCGGCGCCTACAGCCCGGCCTGGCCGGACATCCACATGACGCCGGAGGAGGCCGTCAACGCCCACCTCGACCTGGGCGGCGGGCTGCTCCTGCCGGTGCACTGGGCGACGTTCACGCTGGCCCTGCACCCGTGGGCGGAGCCGGTGGAGCGGTTGTGGCGCGAGGCCAAGGCCCGCGACGTCACGATCGTCGTGCCGCGGCCGGGCGAGGCCGTGGACACCGCGGCCGCCCCGGTGGTGGACGGCTGGTGGGAGACGCTGGCCTGACCGGCCGGCGCGCGGGACGTACAGTCGGGGCGTGGGCAACCTGGAGCGGGACCCGCGGTTAGACGGGGCGCCGCTCCCCGGCGCCAGTCCTGCCCGCCACCCGGCTCACGCCGCGCGGGTGGGCCCGCGAGGTCGGCTCGCGAGGTCGGCTCGCGGTCAGGTCAGCCGCTGCGCCTTGCTCAGCAGCCGCTGCGCCACGACCACCAGCGCCAGGAACAACCCGCTCACCACCTGCTGGAACGCGGACGTCAGGTTGCCCACCTGGTTGATCAGGCTCTGGATCACGCCGAGCAGCAGCACCCCGGCCACCGTCCCCGTGATCCCTCCGGCTCCCCCGGTCAGCAGGGTCCCGCCGATCACCACGGCGGCGATCACGTCCAGTTCCATCCCGATTCCGAGGATCGTGACCCCGGAGGACAGGCGGGCCGCGTTGAGCGCGCCGGCCAGCCCCGCGAGCAGCCCCGACATGAGGTACACGTACACCTTCGTCCGCACCACCGGCACGCCCATGAGCGCCGCCGCCTGCTCGTTGCCGCCGATGGCGTAGACGTTCTGGCCGAAGCCCGTACGCTGCAGCAGCACCATGGCGGCCAGCGACAGCGCGATCGTGATGTAGACCGGGTACGTCAGGCCGAGCACGTTCCCCTGACCCAGCGCCGCGAAGGCGCGGTCCTCGACCAGATACGTCGTGGCGCCCTCGTCGGAGATCGCGAGCATGAGGCCGCGCACGCCCAGCAGCCCCGCCAGGGTGACGATGAACGGCGCCATGCCCGTACGCGCGATCACCAGGCCCTGCAGCAGGCCGACCAGCCCGCACACCGCCAGCGGCAGCAGCAGCGCCACGACGAGCCCGTACTGCGAGCCGTACGCCCCCAGCACGCCGCCGAGCACGAACAGCGACCCCACCGACAGGTCGATGCCGCCGCTGATGATGACGAACGTCATGCCGATCGCGATGATCGCCAGGAAGGACGACGACACGACCACGCTGGCGGCGTTCCCCGTCGTGGCGAAGGAGTCGAACGCCAGGCTGCCCACGATCACCAGCACGCCCAGCACCATGACCGCGCCGTGCTGCTGCAGCATCCGGCTCACCTGTTCACGGTTCATCGGGTGGCACGCTCCCTGGTGGCGTAGACGGCGGCCAGGATGATGACCGCCTGGACCATCTGGGTCCACGACTGCGGCAGGTTGTGTTTGATCAGCGTGGCCGCCAGCAGCTGCATGAGCAGCGCGCCCATGACGGTGCTGAGCACCCTGATCCGGCCGCCGGTCAGCGGCGTTCCGCCGACGACGACGGCGGTGATCGCCGACAGCTCGATGAACAGGCCGAGCGACGTCGGGTCGCTCGCCTGCAGGCGGGCGGTGGCGAGCACCCCGGCCAGCGCCGCGAGCAGGCCGGAGATCACGTAGACGATCAGCAGGACACGTTTGACGGGCAGCCCGGACAGCTCGCTGGCGGACCGGTTGCCGCCGATCGCCACCACCTGCCGGCCGAACGTGGTCCGCCGCACCACGAACATCACGACGAGCGTGAGCGCGGCCGCGATGAGCACGATGACGGGGATCCCGGCGACGGAGCTGCTGCCCAGCGCGATCAGGTCGGGGTTGCGGAACTCGACCAGCTGCGGCACGAGCACGTTGGCCAGCCCCCGTATTCCGACGAGCAGGGCCAGGGTGGCCACGATCGGCTGCACGTCGACGTAGGCGACCAGCGCCCCTCCCACGGCGCCCACGACGGCCCCGCCGAGCACGGCGACGATCAGCGCGGGCAGCCAGCCGTACCCGAGGTAGAGGACGACGAGCGCGGCGGCCAGCGACATCGCCGAGCCGACCGACAGGTCGATGCCCTGGGTTCCGATGACCAGGGCCATCCCCAGGGAGACGATCACGATGGGGGTGACCTGGACGAGCTGGGTGCGGAAGTTCGAGGCGTCCAGGAAGTGCGGCGTGAACAGCACGTTGAACAGCAGCAGCGCCAGCACGGCGGCGTACACGCCGTAGTCCTGCACCCAGCCGAACACGCGCGGCTTCAGCACGGCGACGCGGCCGGCGCCCTGGGTGGTGAGCTCAGCCATCGGCCTGCTCCGCGATCGTCGCCATGATCCTCTCCTCGGTGACGTCGTCGCCCGACAGCTCCCCCGCGACCGCGCCGTCGCGCAGCACGAGGATCCGGTCGGCGCCCTCGACCAGCTCCTCCAGGTCGGAGGAGATCAGCAGCACGCCCAGCCCCTCCAGTGCCAGCTCGTCGATCAGCGCCTGCACCTCGGCCTTGGCGCCGACGTCGATGCCCCGGGTCGGCTCGTCGAGCAGCAGCACCTTCGGCCGTACGGCGAGCCAGCGGGCGAGCAGCACCTTCTGCTGGTTGCCGCCGGACAGCTCGGAGACGAGCTGGTGCGGCGAGGCGGCCTTGATCCTCAGCCTCCGCATGAAGATCTCGACCACACGGTCGATCTTGGCGTCGGACACCACGCCGCCCCGGCCGAGCGAGGGCAGCGCGGCGAGTGCGATGTTCTCGCGGACGGACAGCGTCGGGATGATGCCCTCGGCCTTGCGGTCCTCGGGCAGCAGGCTGACGCCCGCGCGGATGGCCGCCGTGGTGGAGCCGGTGCGCACGGGCGCCCCTGCCACGAGCACCTGCCCGCCGTCAAGCGGGAGCGCGCCGACGATGGCCTTGGCGGTCTCGGTACGGCCCGCGCCGAGCAGTCCGCCGAGCCCGACGACCTCGCCGGGCCTGACGGACACGTCCACGCCGTCGAGGACGTGCCGCCGGGTCAGGCCGCGCGCCTCGACCACCGGGGAACGCCGGCCTTGCCCGCCTTCCGTGCCCGTGCCCGCGCGGTCGCGGGAGAAGCGGGTCGTGCCCTGCGAGCGGACCTCGCTCAGGTCGCGGCCGAGCATCAGCGAGATGAGGCGCAGGCGTTCCACGCCGGCCAGCGCCCCGGTGTGGGCGACCCGGCCGTCGCGCAGCACGGTCACCTGGTCGCACACCTGGTAGAGCTCGTCGAGGCGGTGGCTGACGTACATGACGGCGATCCCCTGGTCGCGCAGCCGCCTGATCACGCCGAACAACGTCTCGACCTCGCGCGACTCCAGCGACGAGGTGGGCTCGTCCATGATGACGACCCGCGCGTCGATGGACACGGCCCTGGCCAGCGCGACCATCTGCTGGGCGCCGACGCCGAGCGAGCGCAGCGGCCGCCTGACGTCGGTGTCGACGCCGTAGCCGGCGAGGACCCGTTCGGCCTCGCCGTTCATGGCGGCCGCGTCGATCACGCCGAAGCGGCGGCGCGGCTCGCGGCCGAGCAGCAGGTTGCGGGCCACGCTCATCATCGGGACGAGGTTGACCTCCTGGTAGATGGTGGAGATGCCGGCGCGCTGCGCGTCCATGGGGGTGCCGAAGGCGGCGGGTTGGCCCTGGTGGTGCAGCTCGCCGCCGTCCGGCTGGTACACGCCGGTGAAGACTTTGATCAGCGTGGACTTCCCGGCGCCGTTCTCCCCGACGAGGGCGTGCACCTCACCCGGGCGGAGGGCGAGGGACACGCCGTCGAGGGCGAGCACACCGGGGAAGCGCTTGCTGATCCCCCTGGCCTCGAGAACCGGTTCCAAGTCAGTACGCCTCACCGAGGGAGTCCTTGGCGTTGGTCGTGTCGTAGTCCCGGTCGGAGATGATCACCTTGTCGGGGATGGGTTCTCCGTCGAGGAACTTCCGGGCTGTCTCGAAGGCCAGCGGGCCGAAGCGGGGGTTGGACTCGATGACCGCGTGCAGCCAGCCGTCGGCGATGGCCTGGACGGCGCTGCGGGTGCCGTCCACCGACACGATCTTGATGTCGCCGGCCTCCTTGCCCGCGCCCTTCAGCGCGGTGACCGCGCCGAGCGCCATCTCGTCGTTCTCCGCGTAGATGCCGTTGATGTCGGGGTTGGACTGGATGAGCTGCTCGGTGACCTGCTGGCCCTTCTCACGCGCGAACTCGCCGGTCTGCTCGAACGAGATCGTGATGTCGGGCGCCTTCTCCTTGACACGGTCCTTGAAGCCGTTCGTACGCTCTGTGGTGACGTTGTTGCCGGGGGCGCCGAGGAGGATGGCGACCTTGCCCTTGCCGCCGAGCGCGTCGATCATGCGGTCGGCGGCGCGCTTGCCCTGCTCGTAGAAGTCCGAGCCGATGAACGTCAGGTAGTCGCTGCACGGCTTGGCGTTGATCTTCCGGTCGACCGTGATGATCGGGATCTTCTTGGCGGCGGCCTGCTGGAGCACGGGCTCCCAGCCGTCGGAGTTGAGCGGGGCGATCACCAGGAGCTGCACGCCCTGGGCGATGAGCTGCTGCACGTCGGTGATCTGCTTGGAGAACTGCGACTGGGCGTTGGTGACCTTGAGGTCCTTGATGCCGAGCTTGTCCGCCTCGTCCCTGATCGACTTGGTCTCGGCGATCCGGAACGGGTTGGCCTCCTTCTCGGACTGCGAGAAGCCGACCGTGGCCGTCTTGAGGTCGAACTTCTCGCCGCCGAACTGGTCGAGCGTGCAGGTGGGGCCGGCCGTTCCCGAGGGGGTCTGGACGACCTGCCGCCCCGCGGTGCTGGTGGCGGCGGGCGCGCTCTGGGGCTCCTCCGACTTGGCGCAGGCCGACGCGGTGAGGAGCACGGCCAGCGCCAGCGCGGCTGTCCGGATATGGGGGGTCATGGCGTTCCTTTCCTATCAGGAGCCGCGCCCGGGCCACGAGGGCCCGGGCGCGTGCGGAGCTCAGGCGCAGGACGGGTCGATCTCGCCCGTCAGGGCCTTGTGCGCGTCGTGGACGCGCTTCACGTCGGGCTTGGTGACCGCACGGTCGTACGTCATCAGGCCGTTGATCTCGGTCTCCACGTCGGTGGTCTGGGTGTAGATCGCGCCGCTGAGCTGCTCGCAGGCGTGCAGCCGCCGCAGTTCCTCGACCATGCCGACGTAGCGGTCGGTCAGCGACTCGGGGTCGGGCTCGACCGCGTAGCCCCAGCCGCCGCCGGACCAGGTGTGGCCGACCAGCGGCAGGGCCAGGCCGCCGTACTCGCCGATCACGTTGGCCCTGGTGCCCTCCGGTTTGCCGGGATTGCCGGGACCGGGGTAGATGTGGAAGTCCTTGACGTCGCCGTTGCCGCCGTCCACGGCGCCGCAGCAGTTGACTCCGCTCATGTTGTTCACCAGGCGCGAGGGGTCCCACTTCTTCACCAGGTCGGCGATGCGCGCCTGGTCGTACTGGCCCCAGCCCTCGTTGAACGGCACCCACATCACGATGGACGGGCTGCTGCGGTGCTGGTCGACCAGCTCGCGCAACTCGGCCTCGAACTGGGGCCTGTCGTCGGCGCGTACGGCCGACGGCATGTCCTGCCAGACCAGCAGGCCCAGCTTGTCTGCGTGGTGGTACCAGCGGTCGGGCTCGACCTTGACGTGCTTGCGCACCGCGTTGAAGCCGAGCGCCTTGGTCTGCTCCAGGTCGTGGCGCAGGGCCTCGTCGGTCGGGGCGGTGTAGATGCCGTCGGGCCAGAAGCCCTGGTCGAGCGGGCCGATCTGGAAGACCGGCTTGCCGTTGAGTACCATCCGGTTGCCGGACACCTCGATGGAGCGCATCCCGAAGTAGGACTCGGCCTTGTCGCGCTTGAGCCTGACCTCCAGGTCGTACAGGTGGGGGTCGTCGGGGGACCACAGCCTGGGCTCGCGCACCGGGATCCTGAGCTCCTTGCCGGTCCTGCCGGTGGCCTTGCCGACGACGCGCCTGCCGTCCCTGGCCGTCACGACCACGGTGCCGGGCGAGCCGTGCACGGTCACCTTCACCGCCTTGCCCGGCACGTCGGGCACGGCGTCGACCCGTTCGATGTGGTCCTTGGCGACCGGTTCGAGCCAGACGGACTGCCAGATGCCGGACACGGTGGTGTACCAGATGCCGCCCGGGTCGAGCCGCTGCTTGCCGAGGGCCTGGCTGCCGGCGTCGGCCGGGTCGTACACGCCGACGACGAGCTCCTGGCGGCCGTGGCGCTTGAGCGCGTCGGTCACGTCGACGCTGATCCGGTCGTAGCCGCCCTTATGGGTGGTGACCCGCTTGCCGTTCACGTAGACGGCGGCCTGCCAGTCCACCGCGTCGAGGTGCAGCAGGACACGGTCGCCGCGCCAGCCACGCGGCACCTCGAACGTCCTGCGGTACCACATGCTCTCCTCGTGCCGGCCGATGCCGGACAGCTGGGACTCGACGGGATACGGCACGACGATGCGCTCGGGCAGGTCACGGCCGATGGGCGCGGCCTCGCCCTCCTTGGCGGGGGCGAACTGCCACGTGCCGTTGAGGCTCTGCCAGCGGTCCCTGACGAGCTGCGGCCTGGGGTACTCGGGCAGCGGGTTCGCCGGGTCGACGTCGTCGGCCCACTGGCTGCGCAGAATGTAGGCCGAGGTGTTGTGCACGTAGCCGTAGGTGTAGGCGGCCAGCTCGCTGCCGTCGGCGTAGGCGATGCCGCCGTTGCCGTCGTAACCGGTGCGTACGGTGTTGCCGGCCTTCGCCGGAATCGGGTGCTTGAGCTTGAGCTCGACGGTCTCGGGGTTCTTCAGGGTCGCCGCGGTCACGGGCCAGGCCGTGCCGCCGACGGTGACGGCGAGCTTGCCCGCGGCGTCCGGAGGCAGGTCGGCCAGCGCCTTGGGGAAGGTGAGCGTGGCGACGTCGCCGGCCTCGCCGAGCCTGGCGTCGGCCGGGCCTCCCGGGTCGAAATCCTCGGGCAGCGTGAACGCCCGCGCGGGCACGACGGCCTTCGGCTGGCTGGGGCTCTGCCACCGCAGGCGCAGGTGGGCGCCACCGTAGTGCTCGAAGTACTCGACCTTGATGTCGTACTTCCTGCCGGCCTCCAGGGCGATCGGGGTGCCGGTCCGTTCGGTGTCCCAGTCGTCCACCCAGTGGTCGATGATCGGCTTGCCGTCGATCCAGAGGCGGAAGCCGTTGTCGCCGATCATCGAGAAGGTGTAGGTCTCGGAGTGCTCGGGCTCGATCTGCCCGGTCCACCGTACGGTGACGTCGTCCTCCCTGCCGGTCAGCATGGTGAACACGGGGTTCAGGTCGGCCAGCTCCAGGTTGGGGTCGACGACGCTCGCCTTGAGCTCGGCGAAGTCGAACGCGCCCGCCGCCGAGGCGAGGTAGTAGTCGCCGCGCAGCCCGTGCCGCTCGGTCGCGGCGGAGTCAGCGACGGAGTCAGCGGCGGAGGCTGGGGGCGGCACCTGCCATAAGACGGACATCAGAACGGCGAGCAACAGCACGAGGGGCTTACGCAACGGGGGGTCCTTTCGATGCGCTGATCACGTTCGGACAGGTTTTGACCCTGACATGCTCCAAAGTAAGCACTGCCGGACCGAGCCGGTCAAGATTTCCGATCAGAATCGTTCGCGTTCGGTCAAAGGTGAACGCATGTTGGCGCGTCGAATATGATCGGGACGTGAGCGACACGCAGAGCGACGGCCGCAGGCCCGTGTTCGCCGCTGAACGCAGGCAGCGCATCCTTGAGCTGGTGCGCGCCAACGGCGCGGTGTCGCTGCGCGAGCTCGCCCAGGCCGTGCACTCCTCCGAGGTCACCGTCCGCCGTGACCTGCGCGCGCTGGAGTCCGAGGGCCTGCTCAACCGCCACCACGGCGGCGCCACCCTGCCGGGCGAGCTGTCGCGCGAGGCCGGCTACGCCCACAAGGTCTCGCTCGAGTCCGCCGAGAAGACCGCCATCGCCGAGCTGGCCGCCGCGCTGGTGGAGGACGGCGACGCCGTCGTCGTCGGGCCCGGCACCACCACTCAAGAGTTCGCCCGCCGCCTGACGCGGCACTCGGAACTGGCCGTCGTGACCAACTCGCTGCTGGTCGCCCAGGTGCTGGCCGGCTCTCCGCGCGTCGAGGTGATGCTGACCGGCGGCACGCTGCGCGGCTCGATCCTGGCCCTGGTGGGCAGCGCGGCCGAGCACTCACTGGCCGGGCTGCGGGTGCGCAGGGCGTTCATCTCGGGCAACGGGCTGAGCGCCGAGCGCGGGCTGTCCACGCCCAACATGCAGGTGGCGGGCGTCGACCGGGCGCTGGCCGCGGCCGCCGAGGAGGTCGTCGTGCTGGCCGACCACACCAAGATCGGCGTCGACACGATGGTGCAGACCGTACCCGCCGACCAGATCGCCCACCTGGTCACCGACGACTCCGCGCCCCGCGACGTGCTCGACGAGCTGAGCGGCCGGGGCGTGCGCCTGCACGTCGCCCAGTTCTGATCGCGCTACTGATCGAATGTGACAAACCCGTTACGAGAATGTTTTCTTCCTCCACCACCATCGAGGCGGAGGCAACCGTGCTACAGGTGGCAGGCGTTCTCAAGACCTTCCAGGGCGTCACCGCCCTCGACCACGTCACCATGTCCGTGCGCCCCGGCGAGGTGCACGCCCTCATCGGCGGCAACGGCGCGGGCAAGTCGACCCTGGTGAAGGTGCTCTCCGGCGTCCACCCGCCCGACGCGGGCGAACTGCGCTTCCGCGACGAGCCGGTCACGTTCGCCGGCCCCGCCGACGCCAGGCGGGCCGGGATCGCCACGATCCACCAGGAGACCAACCTCGTCCCCACCATGAGCGTCGCCCGCAACCTGCTGCTCGGCAGGGAGCCCAGGGGCCGGCTCGGCCTGATCGACAGCGCGGCCGTGCACGCCCGCGCCGAGGAGGTGCTGGCCGCGTACGGGCTGCGCATCGACGTACGCCGCCCGCTCGCCTCGCTCAACGAGGGCACGCGCCAGCTCGTCGCCCTGGCCAGGGCGGCCTCCGCCGACGCCCGCCTGGTCATCATGGACGAGCCCACGTCGGCGCTGGAGCACGCCGAGCTGGAGACCCTGTTCGGGGCCGTGACCCGGCTGCGCGAGGAGGGCCGCTCGGTCATCTACGTCACCCACCGGCTGGAGGAGCTGTTCGGCATCTGCGACCGGGTCACCGTGCTGCGTGACGGCCGGGTCGTGCACACCGGGCCGCTGGCGGGGCTCGACCGGCTGCGGCTGGTCTCGCTTATGCTCGGGCGGCCCTTCCACCCGGTGGAGCCGCCCCACGCGGACGGCCCGGCCGAAGAGCCCGCCGACATGCCCGTACTGGTGGCCAAGGGGCTCACCCGCCACCACGTGCTCGACGGGGTGTCACTGGCGATGCGGGCCGGCGAGGTGATCGGGCTCGGCGGGCTGCTCGGTGCCGGGCGCAGCGAGACGGCCCGCGCCATCGCGGGCGCCCTGCCGGTGGACGCGGGGCAGGTGACGGTGACCGGCGCGCGTCCCGCGTCGGGGGCGCGCAAGTGGTCGGTCAGGAGCGCCGTACGCGCCGGGATCGGCCTGGTGCCGGAGAACAGGAAGACCGAGGGCATCGTGCCCACGCTGTCGGTGCGCGACAACATCGCCCTCGCCGCGCTGCCGCGGCTGTCGCGGGCGGGGATCGTGTCCGACGCGCAGGTGGACGGCATCGTGGCGACGTTCATGAAGCGGCTCGGCATCAAGGCGGTCTCGCCCCGGCAGCCGGCCGGCGAGCTGTCGGGCGGCAACCAGCAGAAGGTGCTGCTGGCGCGGTGGCTGGCCATGCACCCCAAGGTGCTGCTGCTGGACGAGCCCACCCGCGGGGTCGACGTGGCGACCAAGCTGGAGATGCAGACGCTGCTGGACGAGCTCGCCGTGGACGGGCTGGCGATCCTGCTCATCTCCTCCGACGTGGCCGAGCTGGTGGAGAACTGCGACAGCGTGGTGGTGCTGCGCGACGGCGCGATCACCGAGCAGCTGACCGGCCCCGAGGTCACCGAGGACCGCCTGCTGGCGGCCCTGGCCAAGGACTGACCGGCCCCCTACCCGATGGCAGGGCTCCGCTTACTCACTCGGCCCAGGAGACGGTCGCCGGCTGTGGCGCGGCTCACGGGCGTTCCCGCTCGCGCGACCGGCGTACCCTGCGGACCACGATCTGCCGTCCGAGCAGCACCGAACCCGGCACCAGCACGACCCCCAGCAGGGAGGTGCCGAGGCCCACTCCGACGTCGGCGTCCAGCAGCCTCTCGCCGTCGCCGCCGAGCACCGGCAGTCCGAGCGACACCGACACCGAGACCGACAGCAGCGGCTCCCCGTCCCGCACCGGCGGGTCGGGCTCGTCCGTGCCCGGCGGCGGGTCGTCGGGCGGATCGTCCGGCGGGTCGGTGGCGGGCGGGTCGTCCACCGTGGGCAGCGT
>NZ_JAAAHR010000249.1:0-10338 GCF_009908215.1 Nonomuraea sp. K271
TCTCCCGCCGCAGCCGGGCCAGCTCCTCCTGCTCCGACTCCTCCAGCGTTCCGCTCCCGTTGCCGTTGTACTGCTCATCCAACCGGTCCATCCGCACCCAATTGTGCAGCGTGTACGGACTGATCCCAAGATCCCGCGCCACCTGCGCGACGGGCTTGCCGGTCTCCTTCACGATATGCACCGCGCCCGCACGGAACTCCGGATCAAAGCGCCGCCGCGTGACTGCTGCCACGACCAAACCTCTCCCGGTTCGGTCTCCACGCTACGAGGGGAAGGCCATCTGCCGGCCAGCTCCGAATCACGGGTGCACTGGGCGATGACCGACGTGATGTCCCGCCGGCTGACCCGCGCCCCGGCCCCGTCGTGGCAGTCGACATGACCAGGCCCGACCGGCCGGATCCCGACCCCGGGACGTGGCTCCTGAACAAGATCGACGCACGGGAGCAGGCCGTGACCTGCCAGATCGAGCAAGCCCAGGCAGAGATCGACGTGCTGACCGCACGCCTCGCAGAACTCACCGAGACGATCGAGCATCTGCGGATCACCCGCAAGACCCTGCTCTCGCTCGCCCACGAACCTGGCACCGAGCCGGTCGCGGCACCTCTCGCACTGCCCGAGAACCCGGCCTACCAGCAGATTCTGACTGTCTTCGCCGACCTTGGCCGTTCCCTGCGGGCTCGCGAGCTGTGCGAGGCTCTCGACCTGCCCCTGGCGCACAACAGCATCCAAAACGTCCGCGCCAAGCTCAAACGCCTGGTCAACCACGGCGTCCTCGTGGAGAACGAGCCAGGTTTGTTCGCTCAACCGCTCCCGTAGCCCGGCGAACCATGCCCTGACCAGCCTGCACCATCCAGCGCAAGCGACGAAGCGGACATCAACTTGCGTAACGCCCTCTGAGAGAACCTGGTGCCGCCCGTTCGATGGCCGACAGCGGGGTTGGCGCGTGCACCGGCAGATCCAGCAGCACGCGCAGAGCGTCCGGTGAGGTGATGGCCGCCAGCCCGCTGAGCCGCCGCCGTGCGATCTCGGCCTGGTTCGGCTCATAATGCAGCACGGCCGAAGTGCCCTGTAGTACCACGCACGACCTTGAGGCCCGGCCCAGCGCGAGGCCGGGCGCGTCGGCGATGGCCTGAGAGAAAGCCTCCGCGGCACCGGTCACGTCTCCACCTTCTTCTGCTCGCCCGTGTCCTTCATATCGGTCCCCGCGATCAGGTCGTAATGCCCTCGCAGGCCCACGACCAACCGTCCCAGGGGCTCCCAGAGGGCCTCGCCGCCTGCTCGGCGATACCAGCGCCGCCGGTCCCGTCCGACCTCCGTCACCCTGGTCACGAGCCGCAATGCCAGTAGATCCCGTATCACCGGGTAATACACCGCTGCCTGCACGCCCTGCCGGACGGCCAGCCTGCCAAGGTTCACCTGACCATCCGGTGCGTCGGCGAACGCCTCCAGCACCTCCAAGCGGTACCGATTGCCGAACATGCAGGCAGAGATAGCGCGTATGTCATTGAGGCCCGCTCCACGTATCCCTTCACCTTAGTGATTAATGAATCCGTAATCCATGACGAGCGCCACGTCCTCTGCTTCCTGCCCTGACGAGCGGACCAGCCATGAACACCGGCGACGATGCACGAGCGTACGCCTGCACGGCTGGCTCTGAGCGAACTTTCTGCTATGAACCAACCACGATGCGTATGCCGCCTGAAACCGAGAGACCTCGCTGACGATCTGGGATGCCGACGGCCCTTCCCATGCGGCTCACGACCCAGCCGGGAGGCGAAAAACGGCGGACGCTAACCACAGTGGGGCATTCTGAGACGCGTCACGAAACTGTCACCTCCAATTCGTCAGCACATGTCCCTCCGCAGTTCAGGTCGCAAAATACTCGCTCCTCGGAAGATCGCAAAACTCGAACTGTGAGAAATATTCTTCTTTGTCTAATGACAGAGAAGTGACCAGGTAGATGACAGGCCATGACGAATTCCCAGGTACATGAGGGACGTAGCTTATACGCTGCAAAGATTCGTCGCTTCCTGTCAATCTGCAGGTCACGGGCTACATGCCGATGCTATCAAGCGGCAGGTGCCTTCCAAAGAAGACAGGAACGTGGTGAGCTCGCAGGTCTGAAGTGCTCTGGTCATCAAACTGTCATTTTCGGTAGACGAGTGAGCATCGTAGGGGTAACCTCGCAGTGATTATGGGTTACACGAGATTCATGCGGTTGATGCATGATCTCTCTAATGTGAACGCTTTTCGGAACTGGTCGCGAGGTGTGGTGTGGCGAGTGCAAGCAACGACGAAGAGGCGAAGTCCCTCGGAGAAGATCTCAGCAATCTTCGAGGCCCCGCAGTACGAAGACTTCTCACCTTGAAGGAAAACGGTGAGATGACCACCGAGCACATCAAGGTGGTTGCCTCCTGTCTGGGAAAGCACCCTCGGACCGTGCGACGCTACCTGGAAATAGCTTGTGAGAGCGGGCGCTGCGAAGGGGCACAACGAGCACGCTTTGAGATGACGGATGAGTTGCGCGGCCTGTACGCGCTCTGGAGGGGCAGTGCGTCTGCGCTCCATCGCGAATTGCTCCAACGGGAGGCTGACGGAGGACCACCGGCGCCGAGCCTGTCGACAGTGCAACGCGCGGTGAATCGGGACTTCTCCAGGGGAGAGCGGGCTGCGTTTCGCTTCGGCGAGAAGGCGTTGCGAGAACATTGGGTATATTTCCGGCGGCCTCCGGAGCATCGTAATGCCGTGTGGGAAGCCGATCACGTTGAGGTGCCGGTCAAGGTCGAGATCGAGGGCAAACCACGTAAACCCTGGGTAACCTGGTTCATCGACGCGGGAACTGGTGTAATCCCAGGACTGGCGGTGACCCCTGGTTATCCCAGCAGGGAAAGCATTCTCATCGCCTTGCGGAGCGCACTGCCTTGCGACGATCCAGACCTGCCCTTCGGCGGTATACCGGCGCGAGTGAGAATCGATCAAGGTAAGGACTTCCTGTCCAAGGCGGTGGCAGGCGCACTTGCCCCATTAGCTGTCGTCGTTGAGGATCTGCCGGGATATCACGGCCATTTGAAGGGAACCGTGGAAAACTTGAACGGCAGCGCCGAGAAGATGTTCTTCCGCTCGTTGCCTTGTTATACGCATGAGCCCAAGCGTCTCAACGGAAAACCCTTCGAAGCCGGTCAAACGCCTCTCCCCTTCACGGAGTTCGTGTCAAGGCTGCGGGCGTGGGTGCACGAGTGGAATTTCGAGCACAAGGCAGACGGCTGTGACCGTACGCCGGCGCAGATGTGGGCCGAGGACCCGGCACCTATTCATGAGGTGGCTTCGGAAGACCTTCTGATGCTCACTCTGGAGGAGGAGGACCGCATCCGGAAGATCACGAAGAAGGGGATACGGCGGGGACGCAACCGGTACTACGTGGCGGACTGGATGCAAGGCAAGGTCGGCTTGAAGGTACGCCTGCGCGTGATGCCCCATCACGACCGTGAGGTGGAGGTGTTCGAGGCGGCGACGAAATGCTGGCTGGGCAGCGCCTATCTGTCCGATCTGGCCAGTCCGGAACAGATCGAGGACATGCAGAAAGCTCGCGCGAGCGAACGGCGGCGCGTGAACGCTGCCTTCAAGGAGGGCGGGCGGCAACGGCGAGCGCGTTTCGGCGCCGTAAGCAAACCGGAGGAGCCTCGCAGGGTGGATGCGGTGACAGCATCGGAAGCCCGAAGTGTCATTAAACGTGCCGCCGATGACGATATGGCCGACTTGGCTATCGTCGCCCCTTGCGTTGACACCGACCTTCCCGACGAATGGGTGCTGCCGGGAACAGCCCGCGCCGCACGAAGAACGCGAGGCGGCTCGTAAGCGGGCTTCACGAGCCGAAGAATGCCATGGGCATCGCTGCTGCTGGACATGACGAGCATGAATAGGGAGATACCAGCGTGAGCGCACGCGCCAATAGCAGTTTGCTTCCAGAGACATGCGACGACCACTATCTTGCGCTGCCTCAGGCCAAGGTCGTAGCCACGCCAGCGTTGCAACATACCAAGGCCGCCATCCGTAAAGTGGTTGCCAAGAAGGCGATGATGTGTGTCCACGGAGACTCGGGCACCGGCAAGACCTTCTGCGTGAACGAATCGCTGCGGCACCTGGCACGCGACCGGTCCTACCGCATCGAGTTTCGTGAACGTCCCAGCCCGCTCTACATCCGCGAAGCACTCTTCGACGCGCTGGGGATCGCAGGAAAGCGTCCGCAAAGGCCCGCTCCCTTCGATCGGCTGCTCAAGGATGTCCTGGCCGAAGAGCCCCGGGTCTTCATCTGTGACGAGGCGCAATGGCAGCCGAAGGAATGCTTCGAGTACTGGCGGCACCTGTGGGATGACAAACACACAGACATGGCGATCATCTTCGTCGGCGGCGAGGGGTGCTACGAGGTACTCTCCAACGAGCAAATGCTCGCTTCACGCATCTACATCTGGCAAGAATTCCGCGAGATGAAGCTCAAACAGGTGCTTGAGGTGATTCCCGACTTTCATCCGATATGGAGCGACGTCTCCGATGAGCACATCACCTTCGTCGATGACACTGCCGCGCATGGCAACTTCCGCACCTGGACCAAGATCACCAATCACGTTCTGGACATACTGGAAGACGACCAGGCAACCGCGATCAACGAGGAGTTGATGCGCCGGGTGTTCAGCAACCTCGGCGGGCGACCCAAGAAGCAAAGAGCGGCCTGACCGTGAACGGCCACCCGATCATGGTCGTCGTCGATCCCAGCGACGACGTTGCCTGCGTCAACACCGCGTGGGGCGCGCACGACCCGGCCGCCGGCGTGATCGCCGTTCATCCCACGCCGGGCGCGACCGGCATCGGCGACATCTGCCTTGACGTACTGGCCGCTCTGGGAAAACCCATCGACCAGGCCGCCACCCTGATCGGTGCCGGCGGCAGAGAAAAGCGCATCTCGCACGCCGCCACCGCCTGGACGCTCGCCGAGCGCATCTGGCACATCATCGTCTTACGCGCGCATCTGCTCACCCGTCGCCAGCGGGCCCGGCTGATCGAGCTCGGTCACGACACAGACGCCGTCGTGACGGTCGTCTGGCATGCGGCCGAGCCGCCCGAGTGGGCTGCGGAACTGCCAGGCAACCACGGCTGGAAGATCATGACGGGTTTGCCACAAGCGATCGTGGCGGCCCGTTTCGCCCGCAAACCCTGGCGTGCGGCCGCTGCCGCCCGCCGCGTGCTGCACTGCACCCCAGCAGGGCAGGAGCCCAGCCCGCATGCGGACGGCGATGCCCAAAAGCAGGCGCTGCCGCCCCTGCCGACCAGTGATTTTCCGTTCTTCCGCGCCGATGCCTACCGCAGCCTGGGCCCGTTCATGAGAGACGATGATCAGGTGTACGCCGCCTTCGGCTTTCGCGGCTTCGAGGTTGTGGACGCCGTCTACGGCTACGGCATGGACATGGCCTGTACGTGGATTCTTGACCAGGATGAGTTGGGCACTGTGTCGGCTGATGCGGGCTCGGGAGGGCTTGCCTTAGATGCGGACGGACTGGCCGTGACACCTTCGCTATCGCGCTCTGCGATGGAGAGGCCCGCGGCGTTACCGCCCGGGCTGGCCCGGCACCTGCCGGCCACCGGGCCGGAGCAGTTGGAGTCCTTTCCCCATCGTGTCGGCAGCACGCGCGCGTTGCGGCTGTTCTTAGCCGACCTGGTCGCCGACTGCCCCACCCGCGAGCACGCCATCGCTCGCATTCGCGGGGCGCAGGCAGGCTTTTTCCTGCACGGCCTGCTGCTGGCCGTCCCCGCCTTGCTCGACCGTGCGACCGGCCGCGGCCTGATGGCGCGCTTGGACGCCGACCACGTCGAACGCATCCGCGCCCGCGTGGTGCATCCGGTGCATGCCGCGGCCTTGGCGGCGCTGCTATGCACCGGAGCCGATCCGGCCGACCTCGCCGTCGTCCCCGCCTCGGCGCTCGATGCCGAGGGAGCGACGATCGAGGTCACACAATCACCGGTTCAGGGTTTTCGGCTACCAGGGGAAAGTCTCACCTTCGGCATACCGGAGTACGCGCGCTCGCTGATGATCGCCGCGCGGCATTTTCATCAATTGTGCGGGCATGACGCCAGCGAGCCGCTGCTGGGGCCGGGTATCGGACGAGACAACCAGCACCTGATCGCGGTGGGCCGGCTGGCCGGGGTGACCATCCCCGCTCTGGTGGAGGAGGGATCGGGACAGCTGCCCTGGGATCTGCGCACGGTGTGCTGGCGGATCGGGGAGGCATTGCACCGCCGCGAGGCGGCGCTGGCACGGTGGAGTTCCCAAGCCGGAAAGGACGACGATGTTTGATCTGGACCTGGTCACGCGCAGACTGGCCGAACTGCGTATCGGCGAAGTTGAGTTCCGCACGCGGACGGGCATCTCGCTCGATGTACTGCGAAAGGATCCGGCACCGGCGACGATCAGCGTGGATGTGGTCGTCCGCATTTGCGAGCTGCTGGACATCGAGGTGGCGGCGTTCCTCGGTCGCGAATCCTCCGCCAGGGTCTCCTACCCTGACGACGACGATCTGGTGGTCGAGGCCGCGCTGGCCCAACATGGCCAACTCGCCGACGGCGACTTGGCTGTGGCGCTGGACTGGCCACTGCGGCGCGTCGATGAAGCCGTCCGCGCGCTGATGTTGCGACTGCTCGGCACCGCGTTGCAGGTGGTGCGAGAGGGCAACCGTGTGCATCTTGAGCCTCGTCCCGGCCTGCTGGGCGCGGAGACGGATGATCGGTTGCGGGCGCTGCAGCAGGCGCAGATCCCCCTGTCGGTGCGCGAAGCTGTGATCTTGTTGCATCTGCTGCACCAGCGCCATGACCCGCTGCTCGAGCGGCTGCCGCTGGATTGGGAGACGACAGAGGTACTGCTTCACCGTGGCATTGCCGAGCGGGATACCTCCGGGTTGCACCCGCATCTGGATAGCTCGTTCGCCGTAGCGCTGTATCCGCTGCCTCAACTCCCGCAGCAGATGAAGGCGAAACCGGGCGCGAGAGCGTCCTATAGCACCATCCCCCGCCCGCTCAAGCGCCGCCGGTAGCCTCTCAGCGCAGGCGTGGCCTGGCCCGGGCCACAGGTGAAGCCCCGGCCAAAGCATCGGCTCGCCGCCGGCATCGGATCACGATGTACGCCAGAGGGGAGAACGGCGCTTTTCAACGGCCCGCTGAGCACGACGGCGCGTGACGCGCGTGGCAATGCGCTGACACAAGCGAATCTCCGACGAGCAATACAGCGGCGCCGCGAAACCGGGAACGGCAGGGACGGTTCTCCGAGCCCGGCGATTGCCCGCTTGAGCGCCATGAGCGGCGGTGAGGCTCTGGCGAATCACCTCGATGCTCAGCGACGCGGCCTGCTGCACGCCTGCCGCCAGCGCGATACGGCGAATCTGCCGGTTAGCGTTGTCCACCGGCAGCGGGCCACCGGCGCGCGTGACGAACAGCGGCCCAGGCTCGGTGCCACGCGCGGTCAGGTAGGTGTCCAATGCCTGCGCGGCATAGGGCGGCAGCAGCACCGCGTGCGAGCCACCCGCGGCGGCCAAGTCGACGATGCGATCGCGGCCGGCCCGCACCACATGCTGCAGCGTCAGCCGGGGTAAGCAATCGGCGTTACAGCCGGTGGCGATTACCATCATCAAGACCGCATGGAGGCGGGCGCCCCCATCCAGCGCGGCCTGCGCCGCCACGTCGATGAGCTGATCGCGGGAAAGCAACTCTGCCCGGGACGGCGGTGCAGATGGCCGGCGCAGTCCCGTGAACGGGTTGCAGGCAGTTAGCCCGAGCTCGTGCAGATGGCCGTACCACGACGATAGTGCGGTGAGCTGTTGTTTCCTGGCGTTGGGGCTCCACTGCGCGGTGCGCATCGCTGCGGCGAATAGATCGGCCTGCAGGACCGAGGCGTCCTCCGGTTGTGCGCACTGCCGGTTGAGCCACCACAGCCACCAGGCAAGCAACCGTAAGTAGCCCTGGCGGGTGGACGGAGCGAGGGGTCCGGTCGAAAGCCACCGCACAGTGGCCAGCCGCACCTGGGGCGAGGCTCGCCAGAGCAACTGAGCGAGTTCGTCGACAGTGTAGGCGGGGGGCGCAGTACCCGGCGCGGGCAGCAGCGTGGCGGCGTGTGCATGGGCCAGGGCTTGAAAGTCTTGCTGCCTTAAATGATCGGGCCCGTTCGCGGCTCGCGGTGGTGAGAGCGGGCGGTGGGCGTCATCGACAGCCATCTCGGCCTCCGGGCAGCGGGACGTGGTTGCGAGGAGAGTGGCGGGTACGTGTCGCCGGGCGGCGTCCGGCCGTTCCTGGATGCTGGTCGTCGTAACAGCGTCAGACCGGGTTCGTGCCGCGCGGTCGCGCGCTGTCCGGCAGGAGATAGGCCTGCCCAAACGGGGCGTGACTCGCCACGTCGCACAGCACGACTTCGTGATCGTGATGGGGCATGTAGCGGATGTGGACCCGGGTGCCGCGTTTGTCCGCCATTCAGGCGGCCGATCGCCGCGCAACATCGCCTTGTAGGCGTAGCGCGGCATCGAGGGAAGCAGCGTCTCGTCTACCGCGGCCCCGATGATCTCCGCCACGTGCCGCAGGCCCGGGCGATATGCGGGCAGGTCCTCGACATGCACGTTCAAGGCGCTCAGGGCATCCATCACTGCCGTGCGCATGAAATTTTGGCCCCGGTCGATGCACACCAGCGCGGGGATGCCGCCCATCGGCCCGTACTGATCTTGTCGAAGCAGCGCCGCCCGTAACGCGGCCAATACGTCCGCGCGCTCGGACGGGTACGGCGTGATGACTGTGCCGCAGATGCCCCACGTCGCGGCATCGACGATCTGGACGGTCCAGGGCTGCTGGAGCGTGCCGTCGACCTCGACCTCGACGGGAATTTTGATCTGATCGACGTGCCAGATGCTGTTGCGGTGCAGTCCGGCTGGAGGGATGGGGTACGGGGATGGTGTGGTCATGGCAAGCTCCCGTAGGGCATGACGAGTCCCCATGGAGGCCTCTATGAGCCGCTGTCGTGTGACTACGCTGGTCCCACCAGGCAGCCTACCGGCGGCTCTTTCCTCACTAGGGAATCCCTGATCGCCTGGTTATTTGGAGTAACTCGTATGAAAGTGAACACCCCCAGTGACGATCGCGCTACTGGTTCTAGGAAATCCGTCCCCCCGGCTGATCGGGTGCTGCTGCCGTCCGCGACCGCGGACGCGATCGATCTGCTCAGCCGCCGATGGATGCTGCAACTGCTCTACGTGCTATGTCAAGGCGAGGCCCGCTTCAGCGAGCTCGCTCGTGCGGTGCCAGGCCTGTCCCGCCGTGTGCTGACCGATCGGCTGCGCGAGCTGGCCGATCAAGGGCTGGTGCATCGCCTGGTCGACGAAGGGCCACCCACGCGGATCAGCTACCGGTTGACCGACCAAGGAGCAGCCTTGCGCACCGCCTTGGAGCACATCGGCTCGTGGGCGGCCACCTACCGTCCTACACGCGCATCCTGAGGTGACGTCAGCCAGACGCCTTCCTCACCTGCTTCTGCGCGAGATCCGCCGACTGTCTTCGCTGGTCTGAAAGGCCGCTCCTTCCGCAATTCCGGCCGAGCCACCTGCTGGCGCAAACCGCGCCAATTCTTCCCACTCGCTGCGGGCCGGCCCCTGGCCGGTGCTGGCCTCAGCCGGCGCGGCTCGCGCACCCATGCCCGCAGCGTGTTCATTCCTCGGTTCTCCCATCGTCGGCGGCCGCTTCGAACACACCGCCCGGGCACGCCGTCGCTGGACCGAGAATGATCGCTATCACGAAGCTGTCTCATGGGAACAGCAAGCTCAAGAAGGTCGGGATGTCACGTAAGGTAACCGAAGAGCAAGCGGTCGTGGCCATGCTCGGTCGAGGAACGCGTCCCCTGGAGTCATTTCCCGGAACGCAACTGCCGTGGGCATGTCGCTGCTTATCCTGCGGCGAGGTGAGCAAACCCCGATACAACGACGTCGTGAATAAGGGGACCGGGGTCTGTAACAAGACCTGCCGGTCGCGCGCAATCGCAGCCAAGCTCATGCGCGATGGGGCAAAGGCCGCGGCCGTCATGGTGCACAAGGGCTGGGAACCGCTGGAGGACTACCCCGGCGCAGGTAAACCGTGGTCATGTCGATGCGTGTCCTGCGGAGCGATCAAGCCGAAGCGACTGTCTCATGTCCAAGTTGTCAACGACGGCCGAATCCTGACCCCCTGACGACGTCTGAATCGTGACCCCCTGATGTCGTCGTCGGTTACTGCTCGTGCTCAGATCGGGCCGGCGGAACCCGGCCCAGATCGCGGTTCTTCAGC
>NZ_JAAAHR010000025.1:0-81052 GCF_009908215.1 Nonomuraea sp. K271
CGGCGGCGTCATCGGCCTCGAGGCCGCCCCCCACACCACCCTCTCCGGCCAGCACCCCAAGCACTCGCTGGAATCCGTCATGGACCACTTCACCTACTGCGTGGACCTCGTCGGAATCGACCACGTCGCCTTCGGACCGGACACCAACTTCGGCGACCACGTCGGGCTGCACGACTCCTTCACCGGCCACCTGTCCATCGCCAACGCGCACGGCCACGTCGAGCACCCCCGGGTGCCGTACGTCGAAGGCATGGAGAACCCGGCGGAGAACTTCACCAACATCGTCGGCTGGCTCGTCAAGCACGACTACGGCGACGACGAGATCGGCAAGGTCATCGGCGGGAACATCCTGCGCGTACTCCGGGAGGTCTGGTGAACAGAGGCAAGCGCTGGTCGGCGGCGGTCGTGGGACTGGTGGCCACGGTCGTGCTCGCGTCGTGCGCCCTCAACGAGGGCAACGGCGAGCCGGGCGCCTCCGGCGGCGGCGCCACGACGTTGCGCATCGGCACCACCACCGACGTGGCGAACTTCAACCCGCTGCAGTCGCTGAGCAAGACCGACAACTGGATTCTGAACGCGATGTATCCGCATCTGCTGCGCATCGACGGCAATGCCAGGAAGGTGCCGGAGCTGGCGCAGAAGTACGAGTACCAGGACGGCGGCAACAAGGCCGTCTTCACCCTGCGCGACGACTTCGTCTGGAGCGACGGCAAGCCGGTGACCTCGGCCGACGTGAAATACTCGGCCGAGATGATCATGAAGCACGAGCTCGGAAACGTGGCGGCCAAGCTCGGCTTGGTCGAGAGCATCGACACCCCCGACGACACCACCGTGACGTTCGACCTCGAACGGCCCTACGCGCCGTTCGCCGAGGGCGTCGGTTTCTGGATGGCGATCGTGCCCAAGCACGTCTTCGAGAAGGCGGGCGACGTGTCGAAGTTCGCCAACGACTCCGAGTGGGTCGGGGCGGGGGCGTACATCCTGCAGAGCGCCACACCCGGCCAGCGCTACGTGATGAAACGCAATGACCAGTACCCTTACGCCCCCAAGGGCGGCGCGGCGGTCGAGACCGTCGAGTACCGGGTCTACCCGGACGTCAACACCATGCAACTGGCCCTGCGCAACGGCGACATCGACCTCATGGGGACGCCGGTCCCCGCCTCGGCGGTGGCCTCCTTCAGCGGCGACCAGAAGATCAAGCTGCAGGAGGTCGGCTCGCTGGGCTTCGCCCACATCACCTACAACGTCAACAACAAGCACCTGGCCAAGCAGGAGGTGCGCCAGGCGCTGTCGATGGTCGTGGACACCCAGTCGATCATCAAGACGGTGCTCCAGGGCGAGGCGGAACCCATGGTGGGCCCGATCTCGCCGATCTTCGACGAGTACGACAACACCGGCCTCAAGCCGTACCCGTTCGACCCGGCGGGCGCGCGCAAGCTGCTCGAAGAGGCCGGATACGCCGACGAGAACGGCGACGGCAAGCTCGACGGCCTGAACCTGGAGATGGTCTGCGACCAGAGCAACCCGAACCTGACCAGGGTCGCGCAGGTCGTCCGCGAGGACGCGGCGAAGGCCGGCGTGGAGCTCACCGCGTCGTGCGTCGAGCGCAACACGTTCCTGAGCAGGACCAAGAGCGGCGACTACGACATCGACGTCTCGCAGTGGGCGGTCTTCGACAACCCGATGGACCAACTCCGCAGCACGTACCTGTCGAGCAACCCCGGCGGCATCAACTACAACCTGGTCAAGGACGACAAGCTCGACGACCTCATCGACGCCGCAGCGGGGACGACCGAGCACGAGCAACTCGTGACGAGGGTGAAAGAGATCGACGCCTACGTGCACGACCAGGCGCTGCTCACGCCGCTGTACGTGGAGAAGATCCGCTTCGCCTACGACGGCAGCAAGTTCACCGGCTTCCAGCCCTCGCCCAGCGACCTGCTCGGCATGGTGACCGGGTTCTCGCTGTCGCAGGTCAAGCCGGTCACCTGAGGATCGGACAGAGGCTTCACCATGGTCGAATTCACCGTCCGGCGGGCGCTACGCGCGGTCCTGACGATCTGGATCGCCGTCACCGTGACGTTCTTCCTGCTGCGGCTGCTGCCAGGAGATCCCACTCTCCTGGTCGTCGAGGGGGACATGACCCCCGAGATGCAGCAGGCGCTGCGCGTGCAGTACGGGCTGGACAAGCCGATGCTCACGCAGTACTGGCTGTATCTGACCGAGCTGGTGCAGGGGAACTTCGGCACCTCGTTCCGGCAGCTCCAGCCGGTCACCGAGATCATCGTCGCGCGGGTGCCGTGGACGCTGATGCTCGCCGGGTCGGCGTTCGTGCTGACGATCCTGCTCGGCATCCCCCTCGGCGTGTACGCGGCGGCCCACCGCGGCAGGCGGCTGGACCGGATCGTCCAGATGTTCGGCATCACCGGGCACGCGCTGTTCGTGCCGAGCATCGCGATCCTGCTGCTGGTGGTGGCCGGCTCCTGGCTCGGCTGGTTCCCGATCGGCGGCGCGATCGACCCGGACACGCGCGGCCTGGCCGCTTACCTGAGCCTGTTCCACCACCTCGCGCTCCCGCTGATCAGTCTCGTGATCGTGCAACTCGGACCGTACGCGCTGACGTTGCGCACGAACATGCTGGAGGTGCTGGGCGAGGACTATGTCAAGAGCGCGCGGGGCCGGGGCCTGTCGACACGGCGCACGTTGTGGAAGCACGCGCTGCGCAACGCCATCCTCCCGGCGCTGACGCTCATGGGCCTCCAGCTCGGCACCCTGGTCGGCGGCGCGGTGCTCACCGAGACCGTGTTCGCCTACCCGGGGGTCGGCCGGCTGATCTTCGAGGCCGTCGGCCAACTCGACTACCCGCTGCTGCAGGGAGCGTTCATCATGCTCGCGATCACCGTGGTCGTCGCGAATCTGATCACCGACGTGGTCGGCATGCTGCTCAACCCGAGGATCCGCACATGAGCGCGCCGATCCCGGAGAGCACCCGGACTGTGACGGCCCCGTCCCGGACGGCCGGCCTGCGCAGGTTCGTCGCCCAGCCCACCGGTGCGCTGTCGCTGGCGGTGTTGCTGGTGTTCGTGGTGACGGGCGTGTTCGGGCCGCTGTTCGTGGACCGGCCGGGCGGGCTCGGCAGTGAGATCCTCCAGGCCCCGTCGTCCGCACATTGGTTCGGCACCGACGACCTGGGGCAGGACGTGTTCGCGCAGGTCGTGTGGGGCACCCGCGTCAGCCTCACGGTCGGGGCGGCGGCCTCGGGCCTGGCCATATTCATCGGCACCGCGCTGGGTCTGCTGGGCGCGTACTCACGGCGCGCCGACGCCTGGATCACCACGGTGACCGACCTGATGTTGTCGCTCCCGCTGCTGCCGCTGATGATCATTGTGACCGCGGTGGCGGGGCCCAGCATCCTGACGCTGACCGTGGTGATCGGGCTGTTCTCCTGGCCGGAAGTGACCCGGCTCATCCGGTCCAACGGCATGGTCGTGGTGGCGATGCCGTACATCGACGGAGCCCGCGCGCTCGGCGCCGGCGGGTGGCGGATCGTCACCCGGGAGGTGCTGCCGGCCGTGGTGCCGCTGATCGTCGTGAGCGTGCTGCTCACCGCGGCCCGCGCGGTGATCTCCGAGGCCGGGCTGAGCTTCCTCGGCCTCGGTGACCCCGACTCCTGGTCGTGGGGACGGATCATGCTCAACGCCCAGCGCAGCGGCGTGTTGTCCACCGCCTGGTGGCAGACGCTCTTCCCGTCCCTGGCCATCCTGCTGCTCGTGCTCGCGGCGACGGTCGCCGGGGTGCGCTTCAACGACTCCCGAGACCCGCGGCTGAAGGACCGGTGATCCATGCGCCTCTCCCCCGCCCACTACGCCGGCGTCCACGCCTCACTGCGGCGCGCGCTCGACGAGGACGGCCTGGACGGCTTCCTCGCCACCGCGCCCGCGGACGTCGCCTATCTCGCCGGTTTCTTCTACGCGGTCACAGAACGGCCTGTCTACCTCTGGTTCCCCCGTGAGGGGCGGCCGGTGTGCCTGGTGCCGCAGCTCGATGACGAGTACGCCCGTCTCCAGCGCATCGAGGCCGACCTGGCCACCTACGCCGAGTACCCCGGTGTGGACCCCGCCGAGCGAGTGCTGGCCCGGCTGATCGCCGGCGCAGGGCGGTCCGCCGCCAGGATCGGCGTCTCCGGCGGCCTCACGCTCGCCGCGCTCGCGCTGCTGACGGCCGCCCTGCCCGGCAGCACGTTCGAGACCAGCACGGCGGTGTCGCGGCTGCGTGTCGTCAAGCGCCCTGAGGAACTGGAGCGGCACCGCGAGGCGGCGGCGATCTGCGACGAGATGCTGGCGGCCGGCCGTGCTCTCATCGAGGACGCGCTGCGCTCCGGCGGGCCGCTGCCCAGTGAGGGCGATCTGGCACGGCACGTCATCGGTCACGGCACCGACGCGATGTACCAGCGCTACGACCACGTCATCTACACCACCAAGCTGGCCGGCGGCCTGGTGTACGCGGGGCCCAACTCGGCCCACCCGCACGGCCTGCCGAGCCGGCGCAGGTTGGAGCCGGGCGACACGGTCATTCTGTCCCTCGGCGCCGCGGTCGGCAGCCGGTTCGTCGAGAGCGAGCGTACGTTCGTCATCGGCGAGCCCTCCGCCGATCAGCGCCGCTACTTCGCCGCCGCCGCGCAGGCCCAGGAGGTGGGCACGGCGGGCCTGCGCGCCGGGCGCTCCTGCGCGGAGGTGAACCGCGAATGCCTCGATGTGATCAGAGGACACGGGCTCGGCGCGTACCTCCGCCACCGCCAAGGCCACGGCATCGGCGTGCAGAACCACGAGCCGCCCTGGGTCGAGGACGGCGATGACACGGTCATCGGCGCCGGGATGGTGCTGTCCAGCGAGCCCGGCGTGTACGTGCCGGGGCACGGCGGCTACCGCATCTCCGACACCGTGCTGATCACCGAGGACGGGCCTGAACGGCTCACCCACTATCCACGCGCACTTGAGGAGAACGTGATCGCGCCGTGAAGACGACCGTGGAGATCAACGGAACCCGCCTGGTCGCGGAGGTCATGGGGCCCGAGGGGGCGCCCGCGATGGTCGTGCACCACGGCGCCCCCGGTCTCGGCAGCCGTGCCGAGCCGCGCCGGTCGTTCGGCCCTTTCTCCGACACCATGCGCGTCGTCGTCTTCGACGCGCGCGGGTCGGGCGAGTCGGGCGACGACGGCCCTTTCACCCACGCCCAGTGGGTCGCCGACGTCGAGGCGGTGCGCCGGCACTTCGACCTCGGCCGCATCGTGATGGCCGGCGGCTCGTACGGCGGATTCATCGCGATGGAGTACGCCCTGGCCCATCCGGAGAACGTGGCCGCGCTCGTGCTCCGGGACACGGCGGCCAACACCGACTACGACCATCTCGCGGTCGAGCGAGCGAGGACCACCGACCGGGTGACGATCCCCGAATGGGTCATCGACCGCATCGGCACGGGTAATTTCACCAGCAATGAGCAGTTCAGGGAGTATTGGCGGGCGATCCTCCCGTTGTACGACCACACGTACGATCCGGATGCGGTCGAGCGGAGGGCCGCCGCGACGTCGTACCACTACCGCACCCACAATGCGGCCTTCGGCGAGAACCTGCCCGTCTACGACCTCACGCCCCGGCTGCCGGAGATCGCCTGTCCGGCGCTGGTGACCGTCGGCCGGCACGACTGGCGCACGCCTGTACCCGCCTCGCAGGTGATCGCGGACCTGGTCCCGGACAGCGAGCTTGTCGTCTTCGAGGAATCGGGCCACTCGCCGCAGTTGGAGGAGCCCGAGAAGTTCCAGCGGGTGGTCAGGGACTTCCTGGTCAGGGCGGGCGTGTCATGAACGCGGACGAGGCCGCCCTCAGCGTGCGCGCCCTCAGCGTGGAGTTCGCCACCCGCGAAGGACCCGTGCGGGCCGTCCGCGACGTCGCGCTCGACGTGTACGCCGGCCGCACGCTGGCCATCCTCGGCGAGTCCGGCTCTGGCAAGTCCGTGACCGCTCTGACGATCATGGGCCTGCTCGACTCGCCACCGGCCCGCGTCACCTCGGGCAGCATCATGTTCGAGGGCGCCGACCTGGTGACCTCGACCGAGCGCACCCGCATGCGGGTCAACGGTGAGGGCATCGCCATGGTCTTCCAGGACGCGCTGTCGGCGCTGAACCCGGTCTACACGGTGGGCAACCAGATCAGCGAGCTGCTGCGGGTGCGGCGCGGGCTGTCCCGCACCGCCGCCAGGGCCCAGGCGATCGAGCTGATGGAACGGGTCCGCATCCCGGCCGCCGCCCGCCGGGTGGACGACTATCCGCACCAGTTCTCCGGCGGCATGCGCCAGCGCATCATGATCGCGCTGGCGGTGGCGCTCGATCCGCGCGTGCTCATCGCCGACGAGCCCACCACCGCCCTGGACGTCACCGTGCAGGCGCAGATCATGGAGCTGCTGACCGAGCTGCGGCGCGAGAACGGGATGGGGCTCGTGCTCATCACCCACGACCTCGGCGTGGTCGCGGAGGTGGCAGACGACGTCACCGTCATGTACTCGGGCCGCATCGTCGAGCGCGGCACCGTGGAGGAGCTCTTCCAGCGGCCGGCGCATCCGTACACGCGCGGACTGCTGCGCTCGATGCCGCGGCCCGACCGGCAGGACGACGAGTTGTGGGCCATCCCCGGCGCTCCGCCCAGCTCTCTGCACGCCCCGGGCGGCTGCCCCTTCCACCCACGCTGCGACGCGGCCGTGGACAGGTGCCGGTCCGACCAACCCGAGTTCGAGTTGATCGCGGCGGGCCGCGGCAGCGCGTGCCACCGGAGTCAGGAGGTGTTCGATGGCCGAGCGTGAGGTCGTCCTGGAGGTGGACTCCCTGGTGCGGCACTTCCCGATCAAGGGCGGGCTGCTGAGGCGCGGGCGCTCGTCCGTGCAAGCCGTGGACGGTGTGTCGTTCACGCTCGGGCGCGGCGAGACGCTGGGCGTGGTCGGCGAGTCGGGCTGCGGCAAGTCGACGCTGGCCCGCACGATCGTCGGGCTCGACGCGCCGACCTCGGGCAGCGTGCGTTACCGGGGCACCGACGTGCACCGGACGTCCGCGCGGGGGCTGCGCGAGATGCGGCGCAGCGTCCAGATCGTGCTCCAGGACCCCTACACCTCGCTCAACCCCAGGAAGACGCTGCGCGACCTGCTCGCGCAGCCGTTCGAGATCCATCCGGACGTGCTGCCGCGCGAACGACGGCTCACCCGGATCAAGGAGCTCGTCGAGCTGGTCGGGCTGGACCCCGATCACCTCGATCGGTACCCGTTCCAGTTCTCCGGCGGACAACGCCAGCGCATCGGGATCGCCCGCGCGCTCGCGCTCGAACCCGAGGTCGTCGTCTGCGACGAGCCCGTCTCCGCGCTGGACGTGTCCGTGCAGGCGCAGGTGGTCAACCTGCTGCGGCGGTTGCAGCGCGAGCTCGGCCTGTCGTACGTGTTCATCGCGCACGACCTGTCCGTGGTCCGGCACATCTCCGACCGGGTGGCGGTGATGTACCTGGGCAAGATCGTGGAGCTGGGCGAGCGGCGGCAGGTGTACGAGCGGCCGCGGCACCCGTATACGCGGGCCCTGCTCGAAGCCGTGCCGATCCCCGACCCGGTCGGCCGGGACGAGCGCGCCCGCACCCTGCTGGCCGGAGACCCGCCGAGCCCGGTGGACCCTCCGTCGGGCTGCCGATTCCGTACCCGGTGCCCCAAGGCCGAGGACGTGTGCGCGCGTACCGAACCGACGCTCGAAGCGGAGCCGGGCACCACCGAAGCCGCCTGTCACTTTCCCCACCGCAACTCGCTGGCGCGTCTCGGCGCCTAGCAACCCGATATTTCCGGAGGAATCACCCTTATGCAGCCAGAGTCCGCCTCCTACCGGGGCTACACGGCCTACGGCTACCTTGAGCCGGGCGTGGACTACGCCGCCTTCAAGCTCGCCGAGCAGATCGGCCGGGTCCCCGCCTACGACGGCGGCCTGTCGGCCGAGCAGGAGGAGCGGGTCGGCCGGATCCTGGCCGAGCACGTCGCGATCTCGCTGCACGAGCACGCGGTGGTGTTGCCGGAAGACACCGGCGAGATCCGCGCGTACAACAGGACGGGCCGGCAGCGCACCGCGTACGAAGGGCTGGCCCGCTCGGGCCTGACCGCCGTCTTCGACAACTTCATGGCCGGGGCGTCCTGCGTCACCAGCGAGAACGGCTGGAAGTGGAGCGACATGATCTACGCCCTCGGCTTCCGCCTCGCCGACCTGGCCAAGCAGGACTTCCTCACGCACGCCACGACCGTGGCCGACATCCGGGCCGCCAAGCGTGACGGCCGGGTCGCGCTGGTGGCGGGCCTGGAATCGTCCACCATGATTGAGAACGAGCTGGACCGGCTGGACATCCTGTACGGCTTCGGCGTGCGGCAGATGGGCGTCGCCTACTCCCAGGCGAACCAGTTGGGCGGTGGCCTGTCGGAGAGCTCGGACGGCGGCCTGACCCATTTCGGCCGCCGGGCCGTGACCCGCATGAACAAACTCGGCATGGCCATCGACATCTCCCACTCCGGCGACCGCACCTGCCTCGACGTCATCGAGCACTCCAACGTGCCCGTCTTCATCACCCACGCCGGAGCCCGCGCCGTCTGGCCCACCAACCGCATGAAACCCGACGACGTCATCCGCGCCTGCGCCGAACGCGGCGGCGTCATCGGCCTCGAGGCCGCCCCCCACACCACCCTCTCCGGCCAGCACCCCAAGCACTCGCTGGAATCCGTCATGGACCACTTCACCTACTGCGTGGACCTCGTCGGAATCGACCACGTCACTTTTGGGCCCGACACGATGTTCGGCGATCATGTGGGAGTGCACATGACCTATTCGGGCAACTACGGTCACGATCGCAGCGGCGCCCCCGACCACCCCCGCGTGCCGTACGTCGACGGCCTGGAGAACCCGGCGGAGTGCTTCACCAACATCGTCGGCTGGCTCGTCAAGCACGACTACAGCGACGACGAGATCGGCAAGGTCATCGGCGGGAATACGCTCAGAGTCCTCGAACATGTCTGGTAGAACGGCGTTCCACGGCCGCGTGGCCGGGAGGGGAGCCCGGTATGGGTCGGCGTGACACCGCAGTGCAGGCCGCGCTGGCGGGCTTGCGGGCGCTGCTGGAGGCGAAGTTCGAGCCGGGCGACCGGCTGCCCACCGAGCAGGATCTCGCCGACCTGCTCGACGTGAGCCGGGGCACGGTCAGAGAGGCGCTGGGCGTCCTGGCCATCGAGGGGGCGATCATCCGGCGCTGGGGGGTCGGGACGTTCGTGTCCAGCAAGCCGGACATGGCCCAGCTCAGCATGGCGAAGATCGCCGGTTTCCGTGACCGGATCCAGATGGCGGGCCACACGGTGGAGCTGATCTCGTCGTCGTGCCAGACGACCCCGTGCCCGCGGCCGGTGGCCGAGGCACTGGGACTGCCGACGCGCGAGCCGGTGTGGCTGGTGACCCGGACCTTCAGCGTCGACGGGACCGCCGCCGCGTACTTGCAGGACTACCTGCCGTCGCAGATCGGCGGCGACGCGATCGACCCGCATCCCATGCTGGAGGTCGACACGGACCTGTTCACCTATCTGGAGCGGGCGGGCCATCCGGCCGGCAACGCGGTCACCGACCTGGAGGCCGTGCTCGCCGCGGACCGGGGGGCGGAGTCCCTGCGGGTGCCGGTGGGCTTTCCGCTGGTGCGGTCGTTGCAGACGGTGTACGGCCGGGGAGAGGAGCCCATCGCGTACGGCATCACCCTCAACCGCACGGACGTCATGCGCATCCGGATCATACGCTGACGGGCTGCGGGCCTCCCGGAGACGGCTGAACGGTCCTGATCGGCGGTCTCCGGCGGCCGGCCGGCATGTCACGCCTGGCGTTCCTGGTGTTCCCGGTGTTCCTGGTGAAGCGGGCGAAGGTGCGCCGCCGGACTTCATCCGATTTGACTTGGGCATGGCCACGCGCGAGCATGCAACTAGGGCAGTCGTACAGGACGAGTGCCCTGGAGAGGAGAGGGAGCCATGGTCTCCCCAGCGGCCGAGCGCGGGCGCGCGGTGCGGGAACGACTGCTTCATGCAGCGGCGGAGCTCATCCCCGAACGCGGCTGGACGGCGGTGAGCACCCGGATACTCGCCGAGCGCGCCGGGGTGACGCCGAGCGTGGTGCACTACCACTTCCCCTCGCTGCCGAGCCTGCTGAACGAGGCCGCGACCGGCGAGATGAGGAAAATGCTGGCCGGGCTGAACGAGCTGCTGGAAACCACCCGCTCGCCCGGCGACGCGATCGAGACGATGGCCGCGTCGGTCGAGCAGTACACCGGCGCCGACGCCGCCTCGCTGCTGTTCGTCGAGGCATACCTGGCGAGCACCCGCGACGACGCCCTGCGCGAGCGGATCGCCGAGCTGGTCGCCGAGTTCCGGCAGCGGTTCGGCGGGTGGCTGGAGCGGCACGGGGTGCCCGCCCCGTTGGAGACCGCCGCCGTGCTGGCGGCCTGCGTGGACGGCCTGCTGCTGCACCGCGGCCTGGGCCTGCAGGCGAGCGATCCCTCGGCGGTGCTGCGCAGGCTCCTTTCCACGGCCCCCGAGGAGGAACGACAGTGCGAACAGTGATCTGCGGCGCCGGCATCAGCGGCCTGGCCCTGGCCCATCGGCTCGCCGCCCTGGGCGGCGAGGTCGTGGTGGTCGAGCGGGCCCCCGGACCACGCCCCCAGGGATACATGATCGACTTCTTCGGCCCCGGGCTGGAGGCGGTCGAGGCCATGGGGCTGCTGCCCCCGTTCGAACGAGCCGCCTACCACTATGACGAAGGGCGCCTGGTCGACCGGAACGGTCGCCGCCGCGCCACCATCCGGACCAAGAGCTTCGCGCGCGGCCGGCTGCTCAACCTCCTGCGTCCCGACATCGAGGCCGTGCTGGCCGAAAACCTTCCTGCCGAGGTCGAGCTGCGCTACGACACCGCGCTGACCGAGGTGGCCGACCGCCCCGACGGCGTGACGGTGACGCTGGAGGACGGCACCGTCCTGGACGCCGATCTGCTCGTGGGCGCGGACGGGATCCATTCGACCGTCCGCCGGCTGGTGTTCGGGCCGGAAGACCGCTACCTGCGCTACCTGGGCCTGCACACGGCGGCGTTCACCTTCGACGCGCCGGACGTGCACGCCGCCACCGAGGACGCGTTCTGCCTCACCGACTCCATCGACCGGCAGATGGGCTTGTACGCGCTGCGCGACGGCCGGGTCGCCGCGTTCGCGGTGCACCGCAGCGCCGACCCCACGATTCCGGACGATCTCCGAGGGGCGATCCAGCGAGCCTACACCGGTCTGGGCTGGGTGACGCCGCGCGCGCTGGAGCAGTGCCCGCCACCCGAGGAGATCTACTACGACCAGGTCGCGCAGATCGAGCTCCCGGAGTGGAGCACCGGCCGGGTCGTCCTGCTCGGAGACGCCGCCTGCGCGGTGTCGCTGATCGCCGGGCAGGGCGCGTCGCTCGGCATCGCCGGTGCCTTCCTGCTCGCCGACCGGCTCGCGCACGCGCCGGCGATCGAACGGGCCACCGCCGAGTTCGAGCACCTGTGGCGGCCCGTGGTCGAGGACAAACAACGCAACGCCCGATCGATGGCCCGCTGGTTCCTGCCCTCCTCGCCGACCGACCTGCGAATCCGGCGCATCATGCTCAGCCTGACCCGAGTGCCCTTCGTCACCGGCTACCTGAGCTCCGTCCTCGCAGGCAAGGACACCAAGCTCGCCGACGTCATGCGCCAGGCATCCGGCACCACCGAACCGGCGGTCGCGTAGGCTCATACGCCACGCAGATCGCGACTGCGGAAGCCGTACCGGCCGATGAGAAGCAGGCCCCCCGCGAGCGCGGTGAGCACCACCAGCGGGGTGAGTCGGAAGTCCTCGACCGGCATCCGGGGAATGTGGTCGAACGGGGACAACCCCCGTACCCAGTCCGGCAGGTCCGCGCCCCAGAAGCGCATCATCGCGCCGAGCGCGAGCACGGCCCAGGCCAGGGCGACGGCCCTGGGCGCGAGCCCGAACAGTGTGGCGGCGATGCCCAGGAGGAAGAGGATCTCCGGAGTGCGGGCGATCACGGCGGCGACCGCCGCTCCCGCACGGGCGACGTCGCCGAGCGCCAGAGCCGTGCCGGCAGCCATGGACAGGCCGGACACCATCAGCAGCGCGACGGCGGCGGACCCGGTGGCCAGGAGTGACGAGCCCAGCCACGCCCATCGACCGGTCGGGGTGGTCGGCAGCGGCGCCACCCGCCCGCGGTCTGATTTCAGCGGACATGTAGGTCCTTCGGTCGCTAGAGTCGCAGCTGTTGCGGAATCCCGTCCGCCTGGGGAATCGAAAGGCACTGATGGCTACGACCGGAGCTCCCGTTCGCCCCTTGGCGACCGCGGTCGCAGGCTTGTAACGCCGCGCCTGTAGCAGCGAAGGCAGCACACATCCCGGTCGCCGGGGCGAGGTGACACGTGTCACCGGCCCTTGGCGCTGTTTGGCGTCTCCGTTCGCCTTCTCCGGGAGTTCTGCTGTGTCCGCTCGTCGTGCTTCACTGCTCCGTGCACGTGTCCTGGTCGCACATCTGATCGCTGCTCCGTTCGGCAGGAAATCCCGACGGTCGAGGCCGGCTCCGCCTGCTCCGAGCTCCGCCGATCAGACCGTCAACCGCAATGTCCGCCTGCTGAGCTGGTTCAACTTCTTCGGCGACTTCCGCATGTACGGGCCGATCATGGTCATCTACTTCGCGCAAGTCACCGGCTCGTACGCCGCTGCCGCCAGCCTCCTGGCGGTGAAGATGCTGTCTTCGGCAGCGTTCGAAGTACCTACCGGGGTGTTCTCCGACCGCCTCGGCCGACGCGGCACGATGATCGCCGGTGCCGTCGTCATGGTGGCCGCCCATCTCGGGTACGCCGGTGCTTCGGGCTACGGCCTCCTCCTGGCAGCTGTTGTGCTGGAGGGACTGGCGACCTCATTGTGGAGCGGCAACAACGAGTCTCTGCTCTACGACACGTTGCTCGAAGCCGGCCGGGAGGAGGAGTTCCCCCGGCACTCGGGCCGGGTGAACTCGATGTTCCAGATCGCGCTCGCTCTGGCGGCAGCCATAGGTGGCGTGGTCGCCGGCGCGTGGTCGCTGCGCGCGGTGGTCATGCTGTCGGTCGTGCCGCAGGTGCTGTGCGTGCTCGTCGCCTTGCGGGTCCGGGAACCGCGGGTGCACGCCCCGCTGGAATCGAACGTGCTGCGGCATCTCGGATCGGCCCTGCGCGGCATCCGCCGTAATCCGGTGCTCCGCCGGATGACTCTGGTGTCGGCGCTTCGCTACAGCAGCGAAAGCGCGGCCCAGTTGTCGCCTGTTTTCGTGGCAGGGCTGTGGCCACTGTGGGCGCTGGGCCTGTGGCGCACCTTCGGCCATGGCGTGGCCTTCGTCGGCTTCCGCGTCAGTGGTTGGGTGATCGGCCGGGTGGGCGCGGCCCGCACTTTGCTGTTCGGTGAGCTGTTCGACAACGTGGCGAACTTCGTGGCGCTGGTCAAGCCGACGGCGTTCTCGCCCGTGCTGCTCGGGTCACCGGCCTACGGCATGTCGACAACTGCCCAGCAGACGTTGCTGCAGCGCGAGTTCACCGACCGGGAACGCGCGACCATGGGTTCGCTGGCGTCGCTGCTCGGCAGCGCGCTCTACGCGCTCGTCGCCCTGGGAGCCGGCGTGGTGGCAGACCGCTGGGGCATCGTTGCGGCGTTGCTCGGGATCCAGGCGGTGGTGCTGATCGCACTTCCGCTCGCCTGGTGGGTGCACGCACACGCTTCTTCGCTCCGCGCGGGTGCTGGGACGGTGACGGAATGAGCACCTTCTCGACCCCGGCCGGGCGGCGCAGGGCACCGCACCGGGATCGTGGCACGGCGCGCACATGCCTCCTTCGGAGGCCTTCACATGTGGGCCGCGACTCCCGACGTCAAGGAGGCGGCATGGTGATCGAGGAAGAGCCGGGCGATCAGGTCGCCGCGTGAACCGGTGCCCGACTTGGCGAAAATCGACTTCAGGTGGTCCTGCACGGTGTACGACGACACGTGCAGCCGGCCGGCGATCTGCTTGGTGGACAAGCCCTTGGCCACCAGTTCGGTGACCCGGCGCTCGCTGTCGGTGAACCCGTAGGCAGCGACCATCAGGGGTGCCATCTCGGCGGGGCGAGCGACCTCCAGCATCACCGCGACCTGTGGTTCCGGACCGTTGTTCAGCAGCGAGCCTCGGGCTATCAGCCACTGACCGGCCCGGGTGCGCGCTCGGGCTCTGGCCGGCCGGAGATCGGTCGGCGCAGGTGCCCCACTCGGGGCCGTGCCGCAGAGGGAACGGGCCTGGCGGGCGACGGCGGAGATCACCAGAGGCAGCCGAGCGCCCGCTCTGTCACCGGTGCCCAGCTCGTCCAGCCAACGATCCGCTGCCTTGTCGGACATACGCACGCCGTCATCGGCGTCGAGGATCAGCAGACCGGCGTCGTCGTCACCGGCCTGTGCGCCACCGAGCAACAGGCCGCGCCGTAGTCCATCAGTGATCAGGCGGGCGATCGACGATACGAATTCCACCTCGGCCGGGGAGAAGTACGGGCGCTTCGCCTCTCTGAACACGGTCAGCTGCCCCCATGTCCCCGTGCTGCCGGCGAGCACCACCCGCAACTCGTCGGAGAATCCCCCAGGGCTGCGAATCTCCCGCTGGCGCAGGCTACGGTCGAGGTCTCCGGCGGTGGCTTCGCTCAGGCTGCCGGCCGGGCGGCCGGCATGGGCGAGCTGTACCCACGTGTTGAAGTCCGGCTCACGCACCTCGATCTCCACGAGCCGGAGCAGCTCTGCCGCGGGCAGGCCGTTCTCCACGAACTCGGCTGTCGGGAGCATGGTCGCCGGGTCGGTCGTCATGAGGCAGGTGCCTTCGGCGGGCACGGCCCGGCGCAAGGCATCGCCGACGGCCCGCGAGAACTCAGGCACGGACAACCCTCGGTGAACCAGCCTGACGATTTCTTCGCGGACGCGTGCATGCGCCGCCATCGCGTTGACCACGATCGGGATCTTATGACGATCGGCGGCATCATCCCAGAAATCTGGGATTCAGCCCGGCTGGACGATCTCGCATGCTGGGCGCATATCAGTAATCGCCCGGGCAGGCCGGGCCGCACCAAGGGAGCACTCCATGATCACCGTCGATCGGACCCTCGCCGCCGGCACCTGGGTCGGCGATCCCGTTCATTCCGACATCTCGTTCAAGGTCCGTCACATGGGCGTCGGCAAGGTCCGGGGGACTTTCGCGCTCGCCTCTGCGGCCTTGAGCGTCGGCGAGGGCGGCGGCCGGGTGACCGCCCTCATCGACCCCGCCTCGGTGCGCACCGGTAACGAACAGCGCGACCAGCACATCCGGTCGGCCGATTTCCTGGACGTGGAGAAGTACAGGCAGATCGAGTTCGCCTCGACCGAGGTCCGCGGCTTCGACGGCGAGACCTTCATCCTGGTGGGCGAGCTGACCCTGCACGGTGTCACCAGGACCGTTGAGATGGAGGCCGAGTACCTCGGCGTCGTCGACGACCCGTCCGGCGCGCAGCGGACCGGGTTCTCGGCTAGGACCACCATCAGCCGTGCCGCGTTCGGCGTCGACATCCAGCTCGGCTTCGGCGCCGGGAACGCCGTGGTCGCCGACACCATCGAGATCGCCATCGAGATCGAGTTCACGACCACCGAATCGGATCCGCGGTGACTCTCATGGCACCCGTTGGACGTACTGAAAGGTCCGGAAACGTGAGTAAGACCGTGCTGTACATGTCGATGTCGGTGGACGGGTTCATCGCCGGGCCGAACGCGGCGCCGGGCAACGGGCTCGGCGACAAAGGGCATCGGCTGCATGAGTGGTTCCTGCCGGATGCCGACGCCGATGACAGGAGAGACCTCGACCGCCTGGCGGGCGCGAACCGTGAGGTCATGGACGAGGCCATGGCCACCGGGGCGGTCGTCGTCGGCCGGCGGACGTTCGAGCTCGCCGACGGCTGGGGCGGCGACCACCACGATGGCGTGCCGATCTTCGTCCTGAGCCGCCGAAAGCCCGATTCCGAGCTGCAATGGCCCGGGGTCACCTATGTGAGCGACGTAACGGCCGCGATGAACATGGCCAGGGACGTGGCCGGCGACAAGGACGTCCTGGTCCACGGAGCCCGTACCGCTCGGCTGGCACTCGCCGCCGGCGTCCTCGACGAACTGCGGATTCACCTGGTCCCGGTTCTGATCGGACAGGGTGAACCACTCTTCGAGGACATGCCGCCCGGGCACATCGAGCTCGAACTGCTCAGTGCCACGGACGGGCCGGGCGTGACGCACCTGCGCTACCGCGTGAGGGCGGAGGGCTGAGTGATGGCGCTCATCCGGCTGTACATGACCATGTCCCTGGACGGTTACGTCACGGGGCCGCAGGACAGCGCGGACGCCCCGATGGGAATCGGCGGGTTCCGGCTCTTCAACTGGCTCGACCGGCGCAACGCCCCCGGACCCAGCGGACAGGTGTACGCCGAGGTGCTGGCGACCCGCGCCGTCATCGCCGGCCGCCGCACCTACGAGCACGCCCACCGCTGGCAGGGCGACCATCACGACGGCGTCCCCGTCTTCGTCCTGACCCACGACGTGCCGGACGACCCGCCGCCGGGCAGTGTCCGCTACGTCACCGACGTCCGTGACTGCGCCGCACGGGCCCGCGCGGCGGCCGGGGACGACGACGTGATGGTGCACGGCGCCGGGGCGGCGCAGGCGCTGCTGCGGGCAGGGCAGCTTGACGAGCTCGAACTCCACGTCGTACCCGTCCTGCTCGGGCAGGGACGCCGGCTGTTCGACGGCCTGCCGGCCGAGCACATCGAACTCGACCTGGTCCGCAGGTTGGCCACGCCGCAGACCGGCGACCTCACACAGCGCGTCACGCACCTGCGCTACCGCATCCGCCGCCGTTGACCCGCGAAGTCCCGCCCGATCCTCAGCTACCGGGCGTGCGTGGCGAGGCCACTTCCCTGAGGGAAGTGGCCCTTTGCTCACGGCCGCGCGAGAGCGTACACCCTCGTGCCACCGATGGTGACCACCGTGCAGTAGTACTCGGGGCCCGCGGCGTTGGCGGCGGTGTTGCAGGACTTCGCGCCTGCGGTGGTGTACGGGTACCACCGGACGATCACCTCCGCGGAGGCCGGCCCCGGTGCGAGGATGGCGACCATCGCGGCGGTGGTGACGGCGGCCGACATGCCCAGCGAGATACGCCTCACGACAGTTCTCATACGGCGATCCTTTCGATTCATGGAGCCTTCCCCGAAAGAAAAGCGCCAATTCCTCCGGCTCCATTCACGGAATTTCGGTTTGATCGTATGAAGCGCGCGCCTGATTTCCGCCTGTTCTCCGCACGCCGCCGACCGGCGGGGTGATCCTCAGGCACCGGTGCCTCGGCCATAGACTCGTACGATGTCCGGAGGTGGGGAGGGCCGGGAGCCACTGGTGGGAAGGCGAGACAGCGGGATGCCGGCGTTCCTCTTCCGCCTCCTCGGGCCCGTCGAGCTGGAGGCGGGCGCCGGGCGGGTCGCCTTCCGCGGCAAGCAGGCGGCCCTGCTCACGGCGCTGCTGCTGCAGGCCGGTCGGGTGGTCTCGACCCAGCGCCTGGCGGAGGCCGTCTGGGACCGGACGCTGCCCCGCAACCCGGCCTCGCGGGTCAGGATGCTGATCTCCGAGGTACGCCGCGCCTGCGCCGCCCTGGACGCCGATGTGATCGGTACGCAGCAGCCGGGCTACGTGTTACGGCTGGGCGCCGGCCGACTCGACCTCGCCTGCTTCCAGTCCCAGGTGTCGCTCGCCCGGGAGGCGATGGCCAGGGGGCGGTGCGAGGAGGCGCTCGCCCATTATGACGGGGCTCTGGGCTGGTGGCAGGGCCCGCCGCTGGGCGGGATCAGCGGCTCGTTCGCCGAGGCGCAGGCCGAGTGGCTGGACGGGCTGCGGCTCGACGCGCTGGAGGAGCGGCAGTCGGTGCTGCTGGAGCTGGGCAGGGACACCGAGGTCGTCACCGAGGCACGCGCGCTGGCCGCAGAGGCCCCGCTCAGGGAACGCCTGCACGGGCAGCTCATGCGGGCGCTGCACCGCAGTGGGCGGCGCGGCGAGGCGCTGGAGGTCTACCGGCAGTTCCGCGCCCGGTTGGTCGAGGAGCTGGGCCTGGAGCCCACCGACGAACTGCAGCAGGTGCAGCGGCAGATCCTGCAGTCCGACGCGGCCCCGCCACGGCGGCAGGACGGGGCGGCGCCGGAGACTTTCCTGCCCGTGCCGGGCCAGCTTCCGGCCGCGCCCGCCGCGTTCACCAACCGGAGCCGCGAGCTGCGCGAGCTGGACCTGCACCTGGCCTGCGGCGCCGGCAACGTGGGCGTGGCCGTGATCAGCGGGCCGGGGGGCATCGGCAAGACCTGGCTGGCGCTGCACTGGGCGCACACCCGTCGTGACCGCTATCCCGATGGTCAGCTGTACGTGAACCTGCGCGGTTTCGACAACGCCGAGGAGCAGCTGTCCCCGAGCGCCGTACTGCGCCATTTCCTGACGGCACTGGGCGTGCCGCCCACGGTGATCCCCGCGGACCAGGAGGCGCAGGCCGCACTGTACCGGTCGGCGCTGGCCGAGCGCCGGATGCTGGTCGTCCTGGACAACGCCAGGGACAGCGCCCAGGTGACCCCGCTCATCCCGGGCAGGCCGGGCTGCCCGGTGCTGGTGACCAGCCGCAACCGGCTCGTGAGCCTGCACGCCACTCACTCGGCCCGTCTGCTGGAGGTGGGCGCCTTCTCCGACGAGGAGGCCTACCGGATGCTCTCCCACCACGTCGGCCGGCAGACGCTGGCCGACGACCCCGCCTCAACCGCCGCGCTGCTGGAGCACAGCGGCGGCCTGCCGCTGGCGTTGGGCGTGCTGGCCGCCCGCGCCAGCGCGCAGCCCGCCTTTCCCCTGGCCGTGCTCGCCGAGGAACTGCGCGATCCGGCCACCAGGCTCGACGCGCTGCAGACCGACGACCTGGGCGCGGGCCTGCGCGCGGTGTTCGCCTCCTCGTACGCGGCACTGGACGCGCGGGCCGCCCGGCTGTTCCTGCTGTTGGGGACGGCTCCCGGCCCGGACATCGGCCTGCCGGGGGCGGCCGCGCTCGCCGGGCTGCCGAGCGCCGAGACCCGCGCGCTGCTGTCCATGCTGGAGACCGCCAACCTGGTCAGGCAGCCCTCCCCCGGCCGGTACTGGATGCACGACCTCGTCCGGCTCTACGCCGCCGAGCGGGCCGAGGCCGACCTGCCGTCGGAGACGCGGGATCAGGCCCTGGTGCGGCTGGTCGAGACCTACACGGCCATGGCCCGTGCCGCGGACCGGACGCTCTCCCCGTACCGTCCGGCCGTCGCCGTTCCTCCCGCGGCCGTGAACGTGCCGGCCTTCCAGGACGCCGCCACCGCGCTGGCCTGGTTCGAGACCGAGCTGCCGTGCCTGCTGGCCGCGCAGCCGCTGGCCCTGGAGCTGGGCCTGGACGTGGCGACCTGGCAACTCGCCTGGGGCATGAACACCTTTCTGCTGCGCCGCTTCCACAACCGCGAGCGGCTCGCCGCCTGGCAACTCGCGCTGACGGCGGCGGAACGCCTGGACGATCCGCACACCACCGCCGTCGTCCTCTGGCACACGGGGTACGCCCACGCGGCGCGCGACCGGATCGACGAGGCGCTCGACCACCTGGAGCGGGCGCTGGAGCTGTTCGAACAGGCCGGGGACCGCCCCCTGCTGGCCCAGGTGCACCACACGATGGGCTGGATGTGGAGCGTACGCGGGCAGCCGCGGCGCGGGCTCGGCCACGCAGAGTTCGCGCTGCGGCTCCAGCGCGAGGCCGGTGACCCCATATGGGAGGCCAGTGCCCTCGGCGCCGTGGGCTGGATCCGCCTGCAACTAGGCGAGCACGAGGCGGCCCGCGACGCCTGCGAGCAGGCCCTGACGATCTTCCGCCGGCACCGCGACCGCGACGGCGAGGCCGCCACTCTCGACAGCCTT
The DNA here is from genome assembly GCF_009908215.1 of Nonomuraea sp. K271. NCBI lineage: Bacteria > Bacillati > Actinomycetota > Actinomycetes > Streptosporangiales > Streptosporangiaceae > Nonomuraea > Nonomuraea sp. K271. The sequence goes on from NZ_JAAAHR010000025.1 coordinate 20,094, forward strand.
GGCAAGCTCGCCTTCCACCGGGGCGACCACGAGCGCGCGCTGGAGTACTACGGGCAGTGCCTCGACCTGCGCAAGTGCACCGGCAACGCCTTCCAGAGCGCCGACACGCTGGTATCCCTGGGCGACGCGCATCTGGCACTCGGCGACGACGCCGAGGCGCGGGCCGCCTGGCGCGACGCGCTGAGCCTGTACGACTCCCAGCATCGCCGGGCCGACAGCGAGCGGGTGAGGGAGAGGCTGGCGAACACGTGAAGCGCAGGATCACAGGGTCGGGCGCGATCCGCCACGGGGCCGGCCAGCCGTCGGTCGAACCACGCGCGGGTGCGCCGCAGCACATCGACCTGGTGGTCGCGCTCCCGGATCACATGGCCCTCTCTCGGATGGACCACGACCTCGTGCGCCCCGCGAGGTTCCAGCCCCAGGAGAGGTCGACACCAGATCGTCAACGACCCGGGCGACTTTCCGCTGCCCGGCTCGAAGGCTGCGGACCCTGCGGATCTCCTGCGGGCTCATGCCACCGATGTGGACGTTGCCGTCGTCGAGTTCGAAGCTCGCCGTGACCACGTCCGGTTGCCCGTCCGCGGAGACGGTGGCGATGAGTTTTCCCGTCACGCCTGGTCCAACTCTTCAGACGCCGAGCAATCAGGAGGACATTGTGAAAGGCGGCCAACAGCCACCGGAGGGTCAGTACGCCCTCGACGTTGAGCGCGTGATCGACGCGCCGGCGGAGTCGGTTTTCGACGCCTTCATCGCGCTGTACGACAGCCGACGGCCGGACTGGGTGACCCGTTCCGAGCTCGATCTGCGACCAGGCGGGCGCTGGTCGGTAGCCTTCCAGGTACCGAACGGGCCGGCCTTCCGGGAGGAGCGCGTCATCACGGCTGTCGAGCAGCCTCACCGGCTGGCCTACGATATGACCGCGATATACGAGGATGCCCCCAGCTTCTCCACCACAGTCGAGATCACGATCGACGCCGCGCCGGACGGGCAGCGGATACGTCTGGTCCAGCGGGGTTTTCCCACGGCGGAGACCCGTGACGACTTCGCCGGCGGGTGGCCGGACGTACTGGACGAACTCGCTCGCCGAACATCCATGCGAAGAGGGGGCGGCGAGCAGAGCGAGTACTAGACGCGCAGCACTTTGGGGCCGGAGGCGCCGTAGCGTTGCGCGGTGGCCCGGGACAACTGCTTGCCCGTGATGACATAGGTCAGCTGCTCGATGTCGGCGAACTTGGCGAAGCTGGCCACCCCGAACTTGGTGTGCTCGCACACCAGTACGGTCTGACGGGCCGCCTGCAGCGCCGCCGTCTTGGCCTGCGCCACGGCCGGGTCCGGAGTGGTCAGCCCGCGGTCGAGCGACACGCCGTTGGTGCCCATGAATGCCAGGTCGACGTTCAGCTCCGCGAGCATCCCGGTCGCCCATCGGTCGACGGTTCCCATGGTCTTCGGTCGTAGCCGGCCGCCGACCATGATGACGTCGTGGTCGGTCAGGCGGTTGAGTTCGGCGGCGATGGTCAGCGATCGGGTCACGACGGTCATCCGCTGCAGCCGGCGCATCGGCCCGACCAGATCTTCCGGCAGCGCTCCCTCGTCGAGGAAGACCGTGTCGACGTCGACCATCATGGCGACCGCGGCTTCGGCGATCATCAGCCGCTCCTCGGTCTTGGCCTTGCGCCGGTGCTCCACCGGCGTCTCGAAACGGCCGATGTCCGTGGGGTAGAAGACGCCGTAGGACCGGGCGATCAGCCGCTGCGCCTCAAGCGCCCGCAGGTCCCGGCGCAGCGTCGCGGGCGAGATCGAGAACAGGTCGGCGATGTCGGAGACGACCGCGCGGCCCTCGCTCCTGACATAGGTGAGGATCCGCTGCTGACGATCGAAGGCACGGCCGCGAAACGAGCTTGACACCTTGTTGACACCTTTGCACATCTGGACGAAACGTTCGCGCAATGGTCACAGATTTGCTGACTTATGAACAGATTCGACCACGTGACCGCCAGTAAAGTCTGCACCTGTTCGTCCTCGATGCGGATGGGTGGTAGCCCGTGAGCAGTGGAGCAAGCGATCTCGACTCGAGATCAGCACTCCCCGACAGCGCCCGCCAAACGCCCGATTCCAGGGGAACGACGTCCGAGTGGCGGCGCGTTGCGGCACGCCGACGCCGGCGCGGGTACCTGCTGTTCGCCGCTTTCGCACTGCCCAACCTGGCGTTGATCGCCGTGTTCTCCTACTGGCCGATCGTCGAGAACGTCTATCTGAGCTTCACCACCTGGGACTTCATCTCGTCGCAGGCCGACTGGGTCGGCCTGCTCAACTACCAGGCTCTGTTCAGCAGCTGGTCATTCCCCGAGGTGTTGTTGCGCACGCTGGTGTGGGTGGTCGTCGTCGTTGTCGTGACCCTGGTGCTCGGCCTGGCGCTGGCGCTCTTGTTCGCCCAGCGCATCCGGGGCGCCACCGCGGTGCAGACGCTCGCCTTCGCGCCGCACGTGCTGTCCGGGGCGGCGATCGCGACCATCTGGCTGTTCATCTTCGATCCGAATCACGGCCTCAGCCGGCTGGTGTTCGAGGCGTTCGGAGCGAGCTCGCCGGCCTGGACGACCGACGACTCCTGGGCACTATGGGCGTTGATCATCGTTTCCATCTGGAAGGGGCTCGGCTTCGTCGCGATCGTCTACCTGGTGGGCATCCAGCAGATTCCGGCCGAGGTGCTGGAAGCGGCCAGGATCGACGGTGCCGGCCGGTGGACGCAGTTCCGGCGAATGATCTTCCCGCTGCTCTCCCCGACCACCTTCTTCCTGGTGATCACACAGACGATCTCGGCCTTCCAGGCCTTCGACGTGATCGCCATGATGACCAACGGCGGTCCCGCCCGATCCACCACCACGTTGAGCTGGTTCATCTACGACGAGGCGTTCAACCGCACCAACGTCGGGGGCTCCAGCGCGGCTTCCATGATCATGTTCGTGGTGCTGATGGCGATCACCGTGTTGCAGTTCCGATTCGTCGAGCGGAGGGTTCACTACTGATGACGGTCATGCCGACCGCGGTGGCAACCGAGCCCACCTCGCGGAAGTCGTCCGGCTCTCGCCGTACGCGCTGGTGGGGCGTACTCGCCCTGACGATCACCGCCCTGGTCTTCCTCATCCCGCTCTACCTCTTCGTCAGTACGGCGTTCAAGACCAACGCCGATATCAACAGCTGGCCGCTGCGGCTGATCCCGCGATCGCTGACCCTGGAGAACTTCGTCAACGCCTGGACGTTGGCCCCGTTCGGCCAGTTCCTGGTCAACTCGGTCGTGGTGGCGGCGATCGGGACGGTGCTCAAGGTGGTGCTGGCGATCTCCACCGCCTACGCCTTCGCCTTCCTGCCGTTCCCGGGCAAGCGCTACCTGTTCATCTTCATGCTCGGCGCGCTGATGGTGCCGGGACACGTGACCCTGCTGGTGAACTACATCACCGTCGGCCAGCTGAATCTGCTGAACACCTACGCCGGCCTGATCCTGCCGGGCGTGGCGTCGGCGTTCGGCACCTTCCTGCTCCACCAGTTCTTCCGGTCGCTGCCGTACGAGGTGCTGGAGGCGGCGCAGTTGGACGGCGCCGGGCATCTGCGCAGGATCATCTCGATCATCGTGCCGATGGCCCGGCCGGCGATCATCACGGTCGGGCTGATCGCCCTGATCGACGAGTGGAACGGCTTCGTCTGGCCGCTGATCGTGACCAACTCGGTCAACATGCGGACGCTGCCGATCGGGTTGCTCTACCTCAAGGAGAACGACGGCATCAACGACTGGGGCGCGCTCATGGCCGGAACCCTGTTCGTCGTCCTGCCGGTGGTGATCGTCTTCCTGCTGGCACAGCGCTACATCGTCGCCGGTCTGGCCGGCAGCGCGGTTCGCCGGTGATCACCCTGCGATCCGGTTCGATCAGAAAGGACCCAGCGTGACCGGGACGAGTTTCAGCCGACGCAGGCTGCTGGCCGGTGCCACCGCGGCCGCGGCCAGTCTGGCGCTGACCGGCTGCGTCGGCCGCAGGGACGGCGACTACGCCCAGGTGAGCGGGCAGGTGCCGGAACGGTTCGCCCGCCGCGAGCGGGTCGTGCTGTGGAGTGCGTTCACCTCCCACAACGCCACGGTCCTGCAGTCGATCATCGACGGGTTCAACGCGTCACAACAGGACATCTTCTGCGAGATCCAGCTGTTTCCCGGATACCCCGCGCTCGACTCGAAGCTGGCCGCCAGCTTCGCCGTGGCGCAGGTTCCCGACCTGGTCACGCTCAGCGACGTGAACTGGAACCGCTACTTTCTCGCCGAGACGCTGGAACCGCTGTCCGGCTACTTCGACGCCGGTTTCGGGCCCGACGCGTTCCATCCGAGGTTCCTGGCCGAGGGCACCATCCGGGACCAGGTCTACTGGCTGCCCTGGGCTCGCTCGACGCCCCTCTTCTACTACAACAAGGAGATCTTCGCCGGCGCCGGGCTGCCCGACCGCGGGCCGAAGACCTTCACCGAGCTGCGGGAATGGGGACGCGAGCTCAAGGGCTTCACGTACCGCGGCGCACCGGTCAGGATGCGCGGCTACACCGGCAAGGACGACTGGTATTTCCAGGGCTCGAGCTGGGCCTTCGACGGCAGCTACTCCGACGGCATGGTGTCGAGGCTGAGTTCCGAGCAGACCGTCGCCGCCCTGGAGTTCGACCGGGCGTTCATCCATGACGACCAGATGGCCTACCTGGCCGACGACATCAACGCCGATTTCGCGGCCGGCGTCACGGCGACCATCTGCAACTCCACCGGTGCGCTCACCTCGCTGCTCAAGGCGGCCACGTTCGAGTTCGGCACGGCCTTCCTGCCCGAGCAGGACGCGCCCGGCGTGCCGACCGGAGGCAGTGGGCTGGCGGTCATGCGCAACTCGACCAAGGCGCGCAAGCAGGCGACCTGGGAAGTGATCAGGTACCTCGCCGAGAAGGGCGCGCCCGAGTGGAGCCTCAACACCGGCTATCTCCCGGTGACCGCCAGCTCCCTCGACTCACCGAAGATCAAGGAGCGCAACGCCGCGACCCCCGCGTACCAGGTCGCCCAGGATCAGCTGAGCCGCGCCCGCCAGGCGGATGTGATGCGCCGGTACGTGAACGAGACGATCTCCGAGATGCTGATCGTGCTGCAGAAGGTGTACGCCTCCAACGCCGACCCCGGCGAGACGCTGCGTGAGGCGACCCGGAATCTCGACCCGGCCATCCAGCGGGTGCTGCCGAAGTATCGGCGACTGGTGGCGTCCTGACCTTGCACCTCTCGTGCCGCCGCTCCGTCGGCTGCCGTACGAGATACAACCGACAAGTAGAACTCAGCGAGAAGGGACGATCGTGGCATTTGCCATCGTCGGACACCGCGGCGCCATGGCCGAAGCACCCGAGAACACCATCGCGTCCTACCGCGTGGCGGAAGAGATAGGCGTCGATGAGCTGGAGACCGACGTACGGATCAGTTCCGACGGGCAGCTCCTCATGCTGCACGACGCCACCTTGGACCGCGTCGCGGCCGAGCCGGCCGGCAAGGATCTGGGCCCCGTCGCGGAGCTGACCTGGTCGGCGATCAGCGCGGTCGACGTGGGCGAGGGTGAGCGGGTGCCCACGCTGGAGCAGATGTATCAGGCGACGACGCGGTTCATCCAGCTGGAGATCAAGGACCCGGCCGCCATCGACGGTCTGGCCGGCTTCTTCGCCCGCCATCCCGGCTACGCTGAGCGGACGATCCTGACCGGTTTCTCGGTCGAGGCGATGGCCGCCGTGGCCGAGAAGCTGCCGCAGATCCCGCGGGGCATCATCGTGTCCCAGTGGAGCCACGCCGAGTCCCACCCAGGCGGTTACCGGAAATTGATCGAGGAAACCGGGTCCTGCCGGATCCACAGCGGCGCGGAAGGGCTGACCGCCGAAGTCGTCCAGCAGCTGCAGGACGAGGGCTTCCCGGTGCATGGCTGGCCCACCCGCGACGAGGACGACCTGCGGCGCTGGCTCAAGCTCGGCGTGGACGGGACGACCAGCGACGATCCCCGTACGGCGCGACGCTGGCTCGCCGAGGCCCTCCGGTGACGACGGACGCGGTTGCCCCGGGCGCCGGTCCGCCGGCAGCGGTGCTGTTCGACATGGACGGCACGCTGTTCGACAGTGAACCCCTCTGGGACGTCAGTCTCGCCGAACTCGCCGGGAAGCTCGGCGGCACCCTGTCGCCCCGGACGCGCCATCGGGTGGTCGGCCGGAATCTCCGGGACACCGCCCGGATCGTCCAGGAGGACCTCGGCGTCGACGCCGACGCCGGCGAGTCGTCCGCCTGGCTGCTGGAGCGCACCCGGCAGTTGTTCGCCCTCGGGGTGCCGTGGCGGCCGGCGGCCCCGGCCGTGGTGCAATCCGTACGCCGGCACGGCATTCCCACCGCGCTGGTGACCTCGAGCCACCGCGTACTGGTCGACGAGGTGCTGGCCCAGCTCGATCCCGGCATGTTCGACACCGTGGTCTGCGGCGACGAGGTGACGTACCCGAAGCCCGATCCGGAGGCCTACCTGACGGCGGCCGGGCGGCTGGGCGTCGATCCGCGCGAGTGTGCGGCGCTGGAGGATTCTCCGCCGGGCATCGCGGCGGCGCTGGCCGCGGGCTGCCTGGTCGTGGCCGTGCCAGAGAACGGCGAAGCGCTGGCCGACGGTCACGGTGCCGTGGTGGTTGCGCTGGAAACCGTCACGGTCGATCGGCTGATCTCGCTGCTGGCCGCCCGGATCGGCTGAACCGAAGGAACGCGCACGCCTGCCGATGACGTCATCCGCACCGGCCGTGCGGACAAGCCGATGCCGGTGCCGACGGCATGAACGAGCGGGGCAGTCAGCCGGTCGCCCGTATGGGGGCCGGCTGACCAGGACAGGGTGACGCCCAGTATGAGCCCACATATCCCGAAGGGCCGCGGCCGGCGAGAGAGGGTGACGCCGGCGGGCCTGCGATCACCGACCGATGGGAAACTTCCTAGTCGGACTCACTCCACAGATACCACGGGCCCTGCCAGTGTTCGTAGAGATCCTCGCCCTCAGGGTCGGGCGGCTCGCCCTCAGGGCTCCAGGCGAATCCGGCAGCACCGAAAAACCCGACGCCGTCGATGGCGAAACGCACTCCACCGGGGATCCGCACGGCCCGTTCGACCGGGAACAGCCCTATCCATTCGTCGTCCGCGGGCAGCGGCGCACCATGCGAGAAGGCTTGGGAGCGCCCGTCGAGGGCAGGTCGCGACAGCGCGAAGCGCGCCTTCAGGGGCGCGCCCACGTATACCAGGCCGCAGACCAGCAGAACGATCAGGGGCGGCAGTGACCACACCGGCCATTCACGACGCAACCGCGTTGAAGGTTCATCCCTGAACAGCATGCGGGCCAACGTGAGCACCCATATGAGAGCGATGAAGACCCAGACATTGACCGTCAACGCCAACCACATCGGGTCGCCACCTGGAACGCTCGTCGCCCATACGGTCGCCAGGGCCGCGACGACCGTCGGCATGATCGCCACCGTCCGTCCCGGCCGCCAGGTGTCGAAGCCGGGCTTCGCCGTGTCCATGCCGCCACCATAGAGGTCCACCGGCAGCGTCGAGCACAAGCGTGGGCTCGCCCTGTGTGCGGAGCGCCGCGCTCGACGTGACCGATCACCACGTGCGATCGTCGAACGGTCATGGGCAAGCCGACATGCCTTCCACTGCCGTTCGGGCTCGTCGTGGTCATCGCCGGTTTCTTAGCGGTCCGCGACGTGAACGGACGACTTCCCGCCGCTCCCGTCGAGGCCGGCGAACACGTGGCGCCCGAAGCGATCGCTGCCTTCCTTCCCTTCGCTCCGCCCGTCGTCTACGTCCTCAATCCGGTGACCGGCTACGACGAGCAGCAGTTGCCCGACCCGTCGGGCGGATACGTCACGATGCCGTTCACCATGGGCCCGCTGTCGCCACCGTGGTACCCGCCGCTGCTCGGCCCGATCCTCGCCACCGCGGTCGCCACCGTCCTCGCCGCCGCCGTCGCCCCGTGCCACAGCCCCCCCGGGCCCTTCTGGCAGGCCGACTACGCGCTGGAGCTCATGGTGGAGGCGTGTGCTTTCGCCATCGTGCCTGCCCGCCGCTCTGGCCCTGCACGGCATTCTCCTCCGCTGGCATGGCATGCACCCGCGCTCCGCTGATCGTCGGCGTCCTCACCGTCTTCTACCTGCTGACGCTGCTCGTCGTGGCTTGGGACAACCTGCTGATGTACATGGACGAGCGTCAGGGCCAGATATCCGGGTTCCCCTGTGACCAGCAATCCTCCCGCATGTTGATGCGGATGGGGTTGGTCTGCTCCACGGTTCCGTCCGAGGCCCACAGTTCGGCGACGTAGACGGCGGGCGGGGCCGGTGCGATGGATACGTGGACGAATCCGAGGATGGTGTTGCCGTAATTCTCTCCGGGCCAGACGGCGCCGCCGTTGCTGTACGATCCGGGCGGCAGGTTCCGAATGCCCAGGGTGATCTTGTCCTTCCACTTTCCGTAGACGTACGCGACGAAGTACGTACTGGGATGGCCGCCGGGCGCGCACATGCGCTGCCCGATGTCGCGCAGCTCCCACGTGGCCCCGGCCGTGGCGGCCGAGGCCGGTAAGGTACCGGACAGCGTCAGCGCCACGCCGGCGGCGACGCCGAGCAGCAGCCTGACGGCACGTCGGATTGATCTCACAGAACCTCCAGAAACTCAAGGCGAGGGAACTTGACATCTTCCAGGGACCATTGTCATCCCGTTCGTTGCGAATTCAAGGGTTGAAGTTTTATCAATCCACGAGGCGGGCATGCGACCTGGCCTTTTTCTCGCCATTCTCATGAAATCTTAATTTCGAAATGTTTCGGCGTACTGATGGTGTTACGACAGGCCGGTGAGCGCGCGACACCGCCGGCCGTGCAGGTGGGCGCTGCTCGCGGTCTCCCTCCCACCGCACGGGTAGGAACGCTGCCGCCGAGGCAGCCGCGAGTAGGGCGAACACGACGCTTCACAAAAGAGTGAAACGAGCGATCACGAGGAGATCCTTCCCAGCCAGCCGTCGTCGTTACGTTGCGGTATGGGCCGTGTGCGGTCGATGCCGGGACGGCCCTGGGCCCGCCAGGTCTCGGCCCAGCCGGTCAGTACGCGCAGCGCGTCCTCGCTTGGCCAGACCTGTCACGTTGACCGGGGTGACGAGGTGCCGATCTCCAGCACACGCTGACCGGGGGTGACATCGAGCAGGTCGAGCATGGACGCGATGACCTGGGGCGCTCCCGCGGGGACGAACTCTGCGGCGTGAGCGCGCGCCGGTCCGCCCCGTACGACTTGAGTCGTACGGGGCGGTGGCGAGGATGGGACCTGCGGTGGGTGCGGCGGTCGGCGGCGGTCTGTAGCGTCGCTCGCGTGGTCAGACGTATCGTTGCCCGCGCCCGAGAGCACCCGCGAGTGGTGGACGCCGCATGGGCTGGACTGGTGGTGCTGGCCAACGTCCCCGTGCTGGCCGACGGTCACGCGGGGGTGGTCGGGTGGGGATGGCTGTGCGCGGTCTGCCTTCCGCTGGTCTGGCGGCGGACGGCTCCGGTCCTCGTCCTGTACGTGACGGTCGGCCTCAGCCTGGCGTCCTACGTGGCCGGGGTCCAGGAGGTCCACCCGGTGACCGCCATCGCGGTGGCGGCGTACACGGTCGGCCGGCACCGCCCGTGGCGGCGAGTGCTGCCGCCGGTGGTGGCGCTCGGAACGGCCTATCTCTACGGCACGCTGGTGGCCGGGCTGCGGTGGGACGATGTGGTGACTCTCACCTCGGTCGTGACGGCGGCCGTTCTGCTCGGCGTGACGCTCCAGACCAGACTGGCCTATCTCGCAGGGCTGAGGGAGCGGGCCGAGCGGGTGGAACGCGAGCGTGACCAGCAGGCGCATCTCGCGGTAGCGGCCGAGCGGACCCGGATCGCCCGGGAGGTGCACGACATCGTGACCCACAACCTGGCGGTCATGGTGGCGCTGTCCGACGGGGCCGCATTCACCGCTACGGCTGCTCCCGAGCGGGCCGCCGACACGATGGGGAAGGTGTCGGCTGCGGGCAGGGAGGCGCTCGCGGACATGCGCCGGCTGCTGGGTCTGCTGCGCGACGGCGGGCCGGACACCGCCGGCGAGATGGGCAGGCTGGCCCCGCAGCCCGGCGTGAACGATCTCGATCTGCTCCTCGACCAGGTGAGGGAGGCGGGCGTGCGGGTCACCCTGGTCCGTGAAGGCGTGCCGGACGGCTGGGGGCCGGGCCCCGGGCTGGCCATCTACCGCATCGTGCAGGAGGCTCTGACCAACACGATCAAGCATGCCGGCCCGGATGCCGCCGCCCGGATCCGGCTGAGCTACACGAGCTATGGAGCCGACCTCGAGATCACTGACGACGGCCGCGGCGCTTCCGTCCTGGCCGGCGCGGGGCCGTGGCCTGGCGGTCACGGGCTGGCCGGTATGGCCGAGCGGGCGGCGGCATACGGCGGTCGCATCGAGGCGGGTCCTCTGCCCGATCGAGGCTGGCGGGTGCACACTCGCCTCCGGTTCGGTGACGGAAGCGCGTGAAGATCCGGCTGCTGCTGGTGGATGACCAGCCCATGTTGCGTCTCGGCTTCCGGATGGTGTTCGAGACCCAGCCCGACCTCGAAGTCGTCGGGGAGGCCGGCGACGGCGGGCAGGGTGTCGCGATGACCCGCGCATTGAGACCCGACGTGGTGCTGATGGACGTCCGGATGCCGGTGATGGACGGCATCGAGGCGACCCGGCGGATCGTCGGCTCCGGATCTCCGGCGCGCGTCCTGCTGCTGACCACGTTCAACCTGGACGAGTATGTCTTCTCCGGGCTGCGCGCGGGAGCGAGCGGGTTCCTGCTCAAGGAGGTGCCGCCGCCTGATCTGCTCACCGGTATCCGGGCCGTGGCCTCCGGCGACGCGGTGGTCGCACCGCAGGTGACTCGCCGGCTGATCGACGCCTTCGCCCAGCACCTGCCCGACTCGGCGACCGGCTGCTCGCCTGCCGACCAGCGTCTGGATCAGCTCACCGATCGCGAACGTGAGGTGCTGGCAGAGGTGGTCCGCGGTCACTCCAACGGTGAGATCGCCGAGACGCTGACCGTCTCGGAGGCGACGGTGAAAACTCATGTCGGCAGAATCCTCACCAAACTGCAACTGCGTGACCGGGTGCAGCTCGTCGTCTACGCCTATGAGACGGGCATCGTGCGGCCAGGCCAGGACAGGTGAGCGCGGCAACCAGGCGCCGGTGGTCGTGCTCGCGGCGGCGATGGTGACCGCGCTCGCACGACTGTGCGTGACGGCCGTCATTCGGCGACGGCGGGGGTGGTTGTTCGTGCGCTGGCCGGCCACCATCGGCTGGAGCGATCAGCACCGGATCGGGGGCGGCGTGTCAGCGCGCCACAGCTCGGGATCGGCTTCTGGAGCCTCGACCCCATCCGGTGCGTCCCCACGGCTTCACGATGGACAGCACCGTGGCGAGGAACAGGACGACCAGCATCACGACCGACCCCGCGAGCAAGCCGGGCTCCAAAGAGCCGATGTCGGCCCCCGGGCCGGCCAGGGTCGCCGCGAGCGCGGCCTTCACCCCTTGGGCGGTGTACGCGTATCCGAAGATCATCGCGAAGACGGTGAGCACCAGCTTGGTGACGACCCACCAGTGGTGCAGAACGCGCCACTTGGTGTACAGCGCCAGCACCAGCCCAGTGACCAGGGCCCCCAAGCTCCCGGGGATCATGATCGCTGTGTCGCTGATGTGCAGGAGCTCGTAGGTAGCGGGCCGCAGTGGCTTCCCCGTACTGCTCAGCGCCACGACGCCCATGACGAGCATGGCGTAGCTGCCGCCGAGCCAGCCCACCGAGAGGCTCACGTGCAGCACCAGCCACACCCTGCGCGCGGTGGGCTTCATCGGCCAGGTGACCGATCGCCTTGGTGTGGAGCGAACCGGCTTCACGAGGTGTCCTCCATTGCGCTAGACGACGATGTCTCCAGCACACAGGTGACCGGCTGGTGGGCGAATCACGGCAGGTATGACATTTCTTGGTATAGGTGGCTGTCATGGCACCGGCGGGAAAAGGTTCTAGGCTCCGGCGGTGTGGAGAGCATGCACCCGCGAGAGGCGCTGAGGTCTCGTCCGTCCAGACTCCTGATCTCCTCCGCACCCTTGCGCGCCTGGGCGTATGCGGCGACCGGTGCCCTGCTCGGCGGCGGCACCATGGCGATCGTGCTGATCTTCGTCCTGGTGGGTGCGACACTGGCGCCTTTTGTCATCGGGTTCGTGCCATTGACGGCGGCCGGGCTGGCGGGGATCCCGGTCGGCGCCATCGAACGCCGGCGGCTGCGGTTGCTCGGCTTGCCGGCGCACCCCAGCCCGCACAGGATCCTGCGCAGAACCGGGCCCGTGGCCTGGACAGGCACCAGGCTCCGCGAGAGCGTCTCCTGGCGCGAGTTCGGTTACACCATGGCGCTGATCACTGGACTGTGGTTGCTCGACTACGTCGTCGCGGCCGTCCCGCTGGTCTGTCTCGCCTGTCTCGCCGCGCCGGTCGTCTACCTGGTGTCCGGCCCGGTGGACGTCCTCGGCTCTCACCTCGCGACGCTGGCGGACTCGCTCCTGGTGGCGGGATTCGCAGGGCTCGGACTGGTCGCCGCGGCCTATCTGGCCGTCGCGGTCGCAAGCATGCGCGTCCCGATCGTCCAGGCGCTGCTCGCGGCTCCCCCGTACGAGGTCCCCGACATGGAGACGGTCGGCTCCAGCGGGCGGCTGCTCGACGCCTTCGACGCAGAACGGCGACGCATCGAGCGTGACCTGCACGACGGCACCCAGCAGCGGCTCGTCGCGCTCGGCGTGATGTTGGACATGGCGCGGATGAACGTGGAAGAGCCCGAGCTGCGCAGCCTGCTGTCCCGCGCCCATCGAGAGACGATCACGACGCTGGAAGAGCTGCGCGAGCTCGTCCGCGGCATCCATCCGCGTGTGCTGACCGAGCGTGGCCTCCCCGAAGCCGTCTCCGAGCTGGCAAGGGCCCATCCCATGAGGATCCGGGTGAAGATCAACGTACCGGGCAGGCTCGTGCCAAGCGTGGAGAGTACCGCGTACTTCATGGTGAGCGAGGCTCTGGCGAACGTCGCCAAACACGCCGAAGCCAGCGACTGCTGGGTCAGTGGCTGGATCGTCCATGACATGCTGATCTTGGAGGTGGGCGACAGTGGCAGGGGCGGCCTCGACTCTCGGGCGGACGGAGGCGTGCAGGGGATGGCAGACCGGGTGGCCGCGGTGGGCGGCCAGGTGAAGTTCACCAGCCCCGGCGGCGGGCCGACCATCGTGCGCGCGGAGATCCCCTGCCTGCCGCAGACGGCGACGGCATGAGAGTCGTGCTGGCCGAGGACTCCGGCCTGCTGCGAGAGAGCCTGGTCAATCTCATCACCTACTTCGACCATCAGGTGGTGGCCACCGCGGCCACCGCGGGTGAGCTCCGCACCGCGGCCACGGTCTTTCGGCCTGACATCGTCGTCACCGACGTGCGCATGCCGCCCGACCACACCGACGACGGCCTGCGGGCCGCGATCGCGCTTCGCCGCGATCGCCCTTCGCTGCCGGTGCTGGTCCTCAGCCAGTACGTCGACAGCGCCGCGCTCTCCGAGCTGCTGCGCAGCGGCGATGCCGGCACCGGCTACCTGCTCAAGGACCGGGTGGCCGACGGCGCCCAGTTCGTGGCGACCATGCGGGAGGTGGGTGGCGGCGCAACGGTGATCGACCCGGACGTGGTGCGGCGGCTGCTCACGCGCCGGGACGACCCGCTGCTGCGGCTCAGCACCCGCGAGCTCGAGGTGCTGGCCCTGATGGCGGAGGGCCGGTCCAACGCCGCCATCGGCAGGGAGCTCGTCATCTCCGAGGTGACCGTCTCCAAGCACATCGGCAACATCTTCACCAAGCTGGACCTGCCCGCCGACGAGATCAGTCACCGAAGGGTCCTGGCGGTCCTCAGCTACCTGCGCGGCTGATCCCCCGGGGAGACTGTGCCGTCCGACTGCCCCGCTCGCCCCTGCCGCCGGACAACGAGGGCCAGGGTGCCGAGATAGACGGCGACGAACACAACCCCGGACAGGGCCCTGAAGGCGTCACCGGCCAGCAGGCCGATCAGCAGGACGATGACGGCCGCCTGCGTCGTTCCCGCGCCGAGGACGAACATCGCCGCGGCGGCCCGGGTCGTCGCGGCGATGCGGGCCACCGCCCAGAGGCCCGCCACCACCGCCACCGAGGTGTAGAGCACAACGACCGGCCACGGAGCCTTCACGACGGAGACCAGCATCTCGGTTCCCACGAACCAGATGGCGTAGAGCCCGGCTCCCGACGCGAACGGCAGCCATCGCGCCCCTGGACGATCCGCGCCCGCCTGGACCCGCGGGACCCGGGGAAGGCGCATCGCAACCACATAGGCCACCAGCGCGGCACCGAGCACGGCCGCCAGGTGCAGGAGGAAGGTGGCGCCGTCCTGAACTCCTCGGTTCTCGCCCCAGAACACGAAACGTGCGATCGCCAGCCCGCCGGTGACGATCGCCAGCATCCAGGTGGCCCGTTTCGGCAGCCACGGACTGTCCGCCTGCCGGGGGAACAGCAGGTGCGTCAGGAGCACCGGGGTGAGGAGCGAGAACAGGCCGTGCCAGGGCAGGATGTACAGCGCCCAGGGGATCCGCAGGCCGGCCACAACGCCCAAGGTGCCGTACGCGTCGTTCGCCGGGTCGAGGGGGTGGAACAGCGTTTCCGAGATGAGACCCTCGTTGTACAGGCCGTAGATCATGCCTAAGCACCACAGGCCAATCGGTCCCGTCTTCGCGCGCGTGGCCACCTCGCGCAGCACCAGGATCGGCAGGCCGTACACGAAGATCGTGAAGGGGAGGAACATACCCGGCTGGAAAAAGTCGGTGGCCGGCATGGATCCGCTGAAAACCTCCGCCAGCAGCGGCGAAAGCACCATGAGCAGCAGGATCGGCCACCTGCTCTGACGTAGCGCGTTCATCGTGAGGTGTTTCCTTTCGTCGATCTCCGACGTTAGGGACGACGCTCCTCACGCACGACAACCCGAAGTCGGACTCAGGCACGCCGGCGACATACACCTCAGGTCGCAGTCCGTCCGCCGACGGTCGCATGCACCGACCGCGGGCACCTCGGGCGTGGTGACGCCGGCCATGGCCCGCAGCCCTTCCACCTTCATGACCACATATCCCTCCCGGACCCGCTATGTTGGTCACATGACTTGGTCACGAGACCAACATTTGCGGAGAGGAAGCCCCTATGCGCGTCACGGTGAACGGCACGTCGTTGTTCGTGGACGTCGAAGGCCCCGCCCTCGTGCCCGACGGTGACACGATGCGCGACAAGCCCACGCTCCTCCTGCTGCACGGCGGCCCGGGCCACGACCACTCGATCTTCAAACCGGCGTACGCGCGGCTGGCCGACCTCGTTCAGTTGGTCTACGTCGACCAGCGTGGCAACGGCCGCAGCCAGGACTCCGACCCTTCCACCTGGCACCTCGACCAGTGGGCCGACGACATCCCCGCCCTGTGCGACGCTCTCGGCATCACCAAGCCGATCGTGCTCGGCTGGTCGTTCGGCGGCATCGTCGCCATGCACTACGCCGCCAGGCACCCCGATCACCCCGCGAAGCTGATCCTGCAGAGCACGATGGCCCGCATGGACGTCGACCAGGTCGTCGAAGGCTTCCGCGCGGAGGCGGGCGAGGCGGCGGCGCTGGCGGCCAAGGCATTCCTCACGGAGGGCACACCGGAGACGTTCGGGGAGTTCGGGCGGCTGTGCGCGCCCTCCTACAGCCCGGATCCGGCTTTCCCCTCCCCCGAGGACATCCAGGCGATGACGCGGATGACCCCCAACCCGGAGCTGACGATGAGGTTCATGTCGCGGGAGCGTTTCGACCTGCGAGGCGAGCTCCGCGACGTCCGCTGTCCGGTGCTGGTGGCGGCGGGGGCGCGCGACCCGATCACACCGCTCGCCTCGGCGCGGGAGATCATGACCGGCCTGCCCGCGGGGGCACGGCTGGAGATCTTCGAGGAGTCGGGCCACTTCATCGCCGACACGGAGGGCGAACGGTTCTTCGCGCTCCTGCGCGCCTTCATCGAGGCGCCATGAGGAACTGCGCGGCCGCGGTCGAGCCAGGCGCCGTAACCACCTTCCCGGCCGCGTTCAGCGGGGCGCCGCGATGACGTACCTGTCCGCCGACGAACGGCGGCGCGTCATCGTCGACGCCGCCGTCCGCGTGATCGCCACCGAGGGCCTGTCCCGCGCGACCACCCGCCGCATCGCGGAGGAGGCGGGAGTGCCGCTCGGCACCCTGCACTACTGCTTCCGCAACAAGGACGAGCTCAACCTGCTCATCCTCGGCCGCGGCCGCGCCACGATGCTGGCCGCCTTCGAGGAGCTCGACCAGGGGGCCGGGTTCGAGGCGACCGTACGCGAGGTCGTGGCGACGTACTGGCGGTGGATCCGCGGCCACCACGGGCTGCATCTCGCGCTGATGGAGCTGCTCATGTGGGCCATCCGCAACAAGGAGGCGGTCGTCCCCGGCCGGGACGTCTGGGCCGAGGTCAACGCCCCGCTCGGCGGTGACCTCATCGACTCCGCCCTGACCGCCGCGGCGGAGCGGGACGGCCTGCGCACGGCGGTGCCGGTGCCCGAGCTGGCCCGGTTCCTCATCCACCGGATGGACGGCCTGGTCTTCGAGTTGGCGGAGACGTCGGACGAGGCGAGCTGCGAGCGGCAGACCCTCCTCCTGGCCGACGCGCTCGTCCTCCTGGCCCTGCCGCGTCAGGGTTCGGGGTAGGCGAGCAGGTATCTCAAAGACAGCAGCCATCCGCCTGACATCCTCAAGCCCTCAGCTCACCATGCTGGCTCCGACCTGACCGCCGATGGCGACACCGCCGCCCTCGCGTTCTCCTGTGAGCGCGCCAAGGCGGCCGGCGACGACTACGGCGCCGCCGAGTCGCTGCTGCTGGATTCCCTCCGCGAGGCCGCCGACCTGTCGGGCTGGCCGAAGAAGCTGCTGCCACCGGGTGCCTGGCCGCAGGTCACGCCGGGCAGTCGGTTCGGTGCGGCGCTGAGCGCGCTCGACCGCTACCTCGACCGCCTCACCCTCACCACCGGCGTCCTGGTCATCTTCGACCGCCGCCCCGCAGCCCCACCCTGGAACGAACGAGGAGACTTCGAGCAGGCGACCACACCGTCCGGCCGCCAGGTCACCGTCCTGCGCGTGTGAGAGGTGCCCTGGGCCGGTGGACGCGCCGTCATACCGCCCCAGGCGGCCGGGAGGCGTTCTTCCTCTGAGAAGGTGGAGTGGTGCGGATCGAGTTGCTGGGGCGGATCCGGGTCTTCACCGATGACGGAACACCCGTTGAGGTCGGAGGCCCTCGCGTGCGCATGGTGCTGGCCCGGCTCGCACTGCAGCCGGGACACGTGGTGCCCGCCGAGACGCTGATCGGCGCGATATGGGGCGACGGCCCGCCGGCGGACGCCGCCAACGCGCTGCAGGCGTTGGTGTCCCGGCTGCGCAAGGCCCTGCGCGGGACCGGCGGCGTGCAGTCGCGGCCGGGCGGCTACCGGCTCGTGGCCGGCGCGCAGGACGTGGACGCGCACAGGTTCGAGGAGCTGGCGGCGCGCGGAGGAAGGGAGCTGGCCGCCGACAGGCCGCAGGCGGCCTCCGTCACGCTCGGCGAGGCCCTCGGGCTGTGGCGAGGCGGCGCCGCGCTGGCCGATCTGAGCGATGTGCCCTTCGCCGACGACGCCGCCGCCCGGCTTGAGGAGCTGCGGGTGGCGGCGGCCGAGGACCGGTTCGACGCGGAGGTGCGGCTGGGAAGGCACGATGAGGTGCTGGCCGACCTGGAGGCGGCCGGCAGGCGGCATCCCTTGCGGGAACGGCTCACCGTTGTGCGCATGCGGGCCCTCTACGCGGCAGGGCGGCAGTCCGACGCGCTGACCGTGTACGAGGAGACGCGCGTCGAGCTGGCCGGGCAACTCGGCGTCGATCCCTCCCGGGAACTGCGGGAGACGCAGCTGGCGGTGCTCCGGGGCGAGCTCGACGGTCCGCCCGTCCACGCCGGATCCCGGTTGCCTCGGTGGCTGACCGGCTTCGTCGGCAGGCAGGAGGAGCTCAGGCTGGTCCTGGAGCTGATGGAGACCTCCCGGCTGGTCACCGTCGTCGGCCCGGGCGGAGTCGGCAAGACCCGGCTGGCCGTGCACGCGTTGACCCGGCACCGCACCTGCCGCAGCGGACGGGTGTGGTTCGTCCCCCTGGCCGGGGTGGAGACGTCCGCCGGGTTGCTGGACGCCGTGCTCGGCGCGCTGAGCGCCTCGGGTCCGCGCTCGGTGCAGCCGCTGCGCACCGACCCGCAGGAACCCCTTGACGCGGTGGCCGGTCTGCTCGCGGGTGGGGAGGCGGTGCTGGTGCTCGACAATTGCGAGCGGCTGGTGGCGGACGTCGCGGAACTGGCCGCCCGGTTGCTCGACCGGCTGCCCTACGTGACGATTCTCGCCACCAGCAGGGAGTCGCTGGCGATCGTCGGTGAGGCGCTGTGTCAGCTCGGGCCGTTGGAGGTCCCCGCCACGACGGAGGAGGCCGCCGGGGCGGCATCGGTGCGGCTGTTCCTGGACAGGGCGGCCGGTGTGCGGCCCGGTTTCGTGCTGGATGAGGTCACTGCCGGTCCCGTGGTGGAGATCTGCGGGCGGCTGGACGGGCTGCCGCTGGCGCTGGAGCTGGCCGCCGCCCGGCTGCGTACCATGAGCGTGGAGGAGATCGCGCGGCGGCTGGATGACCGCTTCCGGTTGCTCGCCTCGGGCAACAGGACGGGGCCCGCTCACCAGCGCACGCTGCGCGCGGTGGTCGAGTGGAGCTGGGAGCTCCTGACGGAGGACGAGCGGGCGCTGGCGCGGCGCCTGTCGGTGTTCCCGGGCGGGGCCGGGCGGGACGCGGTGCGGGCGGTGTGTCCGAACGCGGACGGCCCAGACGGCGGGGACGGGAACGGCGGGGACAGCGGCGGCGACGGCGGCGCGTACGTGCTGGACGCGCTGGTCGAGAAGTCCATCGTGGAGGCGAGCGGTGAGGGCCGCCGCAGATATCGCATGCTGGAGACGATGCGAGCGTACGCGGCGCAGGAGTTACTCCTAGCCGGTGAGCGGGAGGCGGTCGAGGCCCGTTTCGTGCGGTACTTCCGGCGGCTGGCCGAGGAGCACGAGCCGTTGCTGCGCTCGCGCGAGCAGGTGCGCTCGGTGGCGGTCTTCGATGCCGAGTACGGCAATCTGGTGCTCGCGCTGCGGATGGCCGTCGCATCCGGGGACGCGGACTCGGCATCGCGGATCCTGCCCGCGCTGAGCTGGTACTGGACCATGGCGCGGTTCGACGCCAGGTCCGAGTCGCTGGTGGAAGCGGTGCTCGGCTTCGGCGACGCCCTGCCCGCCGCCGCGCGGGCGGCCTTCGCCGCGGTGCGCGCGCTGGCCGGCAACAGCGGGTCGCTGCCCGATCGTGAGCCGGCCCGCGCGCTGATCGAGGACTGTGTCCGCTCGGGGGCGATGGACCGATATCCGATCCTGGTGCCGGTGGTGGTGCCGGCGGCGTTCTTCCTGGGTCTTGACGATCTGGCCGAGCGTGAGTTGCGCCGGGCGCGCGATCACCGGGATCCGTGGGCGCGGGCGTGCGCGTGCTGGGTGGAGGCGTACGTGCGCATCGACCGTGGCGACTGGCCGGGCGGCGCCGCGGCGCTGGCGCAGGCCCTGCGGCGCTATGAGGAGGTGGGCGAGCGTCATGGGCTGGCGATGACTCTGATCGTCTCCGCCCACGCCCACGCGGTGCAAGGTGAGCACGAGCCCGCGCTGATCGCCGCAGAACGTGGTGTCGCCCTGGTCGCGGAGCTGGGTTCGCAGGAAGAGGCCGGGTATCGGACCTGGCTGGCCACCGCGCGGATGCGGGCCGGTGACCCGGACGGCGCCTGGCGGGACGTCGCGGCGGCCCGCCGCGCGATCGGCGGCCGGGTGCAGCGGCATTCCGAACTCGAGCTGGAGCGCTGCGTCGCCGAGCTGCACCGGCGTGGCGGCGCCTGGGAATCGTCGGAGCAGGCGCTCGATCGGCTGGAGGCGCTGGCCGGAGAGCTGTCGGTCCCCGAAGAGACGATCGAGGTGCTGGTCGCGCCGGCGCGGGTGGCCAATCTTCTGGCCGCGGGAGCGGCCGCCGAGGCGCGGCGCATGTTCCCGAGCGCGGTCAGAGCCTCGGTCGCCGCGCGCGACGCCGCCGCGGCGGCGCAGTTGCTGGCCCGGTTGCTGCTCGGTGAGGGCGATCCGGCCGGCGCGGCGCACGCCCTCGGGATGAGCCAGGCGATCCGGGGGGTGTTCGACCGGGGTGATCCGGAGGTGGGCGAGCTGGCGGCCGCCCTGGTCGAACGGCTCGGCGCCCCGGCGTACGAGCAGGCGTACCGCCGGGGCGCGGGGCTGTCCAGGGACCAGGCTCTCGGCCTGCTGGCGGGGTGAGGCGTCAGAACCAGGCCGCGAGCAGGTCGGCGTCGAAGACGAGCGGAGTGAGGCGGTGCTCCGGCGGTTCGGCGTCCATCAAATGCCGCACCAGGAAGTCCCACCTGCGCCGGTACACGTGGTGCTCGTAGCCGAGAAAGAGGTGCTCCCCGCCGGGGACGATCAGCATCTCGACGTCCTTGTCCAGGGTGATGAGCCGCTCGGCCAGGCGCATCGTGTGGTCGGGCAGGACGTTGGGGTCCATGCCGCCGTGGATCAGCAGGAGCTTGCCCGCCAGCCGGTCGGCCCTCGCCACGTTGGACACCCGGTCGTAGTCGGCCTCGCCGGGCATGCCGTGGTACAGCTCGGCGTGCCCGGCGTGCAGGTGCCGCAGCTCGTGCGTCCCGCAACTGGAGATTCCGGCCTTGTACAGGTCGGGATGGTCGAGCATGGCGCGCACGGCCTGGTGCCCGCCGGCGGAGATGCCGACGACACCCACCCGCTCGATGTCCATCCAGGGTCTTGTCCGCGCCAGTTGACGCAGCGCGGCGGCCTGGTCGCCGGCGTCGCCCAGGTTGCCGTGGGAGGCGTCGGCGAAGGCCCTGTCTCGTCCCGGTGAGCCCCGCCCGTCGACGGCGACCACGACGAAGCCGAGCGCGGCCATGGCTTCGGCCTCGTGGCCGAGCAGGCCGGGGTCGAAGGTGGGGTGGACGCGGTTGGTCTGAGGGCCGGGATACGGCGTGTCGATGACCGGGTAGCGCCCGGCGGGGTCGAAGTGGTGCGGCCGGTACAGCACACCGTAAAGGTCGGTGACACCGTCGGCGGCCTTGACCCGGAAGCGCTCCGGCGGCGTCCACCCGGTCGCGAGCAGGCGCGTGACATCCGCGCGTTCCAGCTCGACGAGCACGCGCCCGTCCCAGCCACGCACCGTGGTCACGGGCGGGGTGGCGGTGGTCGAGGCCGAGTCGACGAAGTACGCCCCGTTCGGCGCGACCGTCACGTCGTGGTCGAGATCGTCGCCGGTGAGCCGGGCGAAGCCGCGCCCGTCCAGTCCGGTCCGGCACACCGTACGACGGTACGGGTCGTCCGGGACGAGGCCCGCGGCCGTGAAGTACACCACCCGGTCCGTCTCGTCGACGTGCAGGATCTCCCGGACCGCCCACTCGCCGGAGGTCACCTGCCCGAGCAGCGCGCCGGTGCCGGCCTCGTACAGGTACAGGTGTCCCCAGCCGTCACGCTGGGAGTACCACAGCACCTCGGTCCCGCCGCCGATCACCTCGACCATCGGCGCCTGCCCTTCCGCCCACTGGTTGGGCGCCACGCTGGTGTCGCCGGTCTCGGTCAGCAGCGTCGTCACGTGACCGGTGACCGGGTCGAGACGGTGCAACGACAGGCTGCGTCCGTCGCGCGGCTGACTCAGGTAGTACACCGTGCTGCCGTCGGCCGCCCACCACGCCCACCGCGTCATCACCGGCGAGACCACGGACATGGGCAGGGGTTCGGCCGAGGCACGCGCCACGGCGCCGGTGGCGATGTCGAGCACGACCAGCTCGGCCAGCGGCACCCGCTCATCACCCGGGTGGGCATAGCGCTGCGTGTGCAGACGGGGCGGGCCGCCGTCCGCGGGCAGGGCCTCGATCCGGTGGTTACGGCGTACTCCGCGCTGATCAGTGCGATGGGTCAGCACGCGCGTCCCGTCCGGTGACCAGGTCGCGGCCGGCGGCATGGTCGGGAATCCGAGCTTGCGGACCAGGACGGAGTTCTGCCACCAGTCGGGCGCGGTCCCGTACTCGTGGTCCGGACGCCCGTCCGAGGTCAGCGCCCATTCCGTGCCGTCGGCCGGCCGGCGGACCCACAGGTTGTGGTCGCGGCGGAAGACCGCGTGCCGCTGGTCGGGCGAGGCGGCCTCGACGAAGGAGGCGGTCGGGCGCGGCTCACAACCTTCCAGCACGTACGTGTCGAGAGCGCAGCGCCAATGCCGGCCGAACGCGGCGAACTCCACAGCCCGGCCGCTCACCTGGATGGCCGCGAACGGCAGCGCCGCCGCGTCCACGTCCTGCCCGGATGCCGTCGCGAGCGCGGCGGCGAGCCGCTCATGGTCGAAGGCCGGCGCGCGGACGCCCGCTGCCGGGTCGACGAGGACGAACCGTGTGCCCGAGCGATACCAGAAACGGGCACCGCCGTCGGCCCACACCGGCCTGACCCGCCCTCCAGGGACCAGTGCGGAGCGGTGGTGGGGCAGCAGCTGCTCGGCCCTCTGGTAGGCCGTCACCTCAAGGTGTCTCATCTTCAAGGATCTCCTTCTTTTTTCAGTCACGTACGTGTGCGGGAGTACGACGGCGCAGGACGGCAAGGGCCAGCACGGCTCCGGCCACCGACAGCAGGGCGGCGGCGGTGCTCACCAGCGACATGGACGACAGGAAGGCCTCCCGCGCCACCTGCGCCAGACCTGCCGACCCCGTCCGGGCCGCTGTGCCGAGCGCCTCCGCCAGCGACGTCCTGGCCACGTGCGGCACGCCCGCGGGCAGAGCCGCGAGGTAGCCGGCCGACAGCAGGCTGCCCAGAGCGGCCACGCCCAGCGCCATGCCTGCCTGCTGGATGGTGTCGCTGACCGCTGAGCCCACCCCGGCGTGCTGCGGCGGGATGGCGCCCATGAGCGTGGCGAAGACACCGGGTGTCGCCAGCCCGGTGCCGATGCCCATGAGCACCAGCCCCGCGGCCAGGAGCGGATATCCGTCACCAGGGCCGATCAGCGCGAAGACGCCCTGCGAGACGGCGATCACCAGCATTCCCGCCACGATCAGCGTCCTGTTGCTGACGCGCTTGGCCAGCGTGGCGCCCACCAGGTTGAAAGCGGCCACGGCCACGGCCAGCGGCACGAACGCCAGCGCGGCCGTCATCGCGTCATATCCGAGCACCAGCTGGAGGAACTGCGTCAACGCCAGTTGCACCGCCGCGGTGGAGAACACCAGCAGCACCACCGATGCCGCGGCCCCGCTGAAGTTGCGATCGCGGAACATCGCCAACGGCAGCATCGGATGCGGCGCACGGGACTGCCACCGCACGAAGACGACCAGCGCGACGATTGCCGCTCCCAGGGCGATCACGACCGGAGCCGACCAGCCCTCGTGCGGCAGGGAGATGATCGCCCACACCAGGCCAGCCATCCCGGTGATGGACAGCAGCACGCCCAGCGGGTCGGCCCGCCGTGCCGGCCCCCGCGACTCCGGCACGACGGCGTAGGCGCCGACGCCGCCGAGCACGGCGAGAGGCACGTTGACCAGGAAGACCGACCCCCACCAGAAATGCTGGAGCAGCAGCCCGCCGAGGGTGGGACCGGCGACGATGCCGACCATGCTGACCATGCCCCAGATCGACATCGCCTTGCGCCGCTCGCTCTCGTCGAAGACGAGGATGAGGATGGACATGGTGCTGGGCATGGCCAGGGCCGCGCCCGCTCCCATCAGCGCGCGGCACGCGACGAGCTGCCATGGCTGATCGGCGAACACCGCCAGCAGGGACGCCCCGCCGAGCACGCCCAGCCCCATGATCAGGAGCCGGCGACGCCCGTAGCGGTCCGACAGGCTTCCTGCGGTGATCAGCAGCCCCGCGAACACCAGGATGTAGGCGTCGAGGATCCACTGGACGTCGGCCGGGCTCGCGCCCAGCTCACGCATGAGCGCGGGTATGGCCAGCGTGAGGATCATGTTGTCGACGCTGAGCACCAGCAGCGCCAGGCAGAGAACGCCGAGGATCGACCATCGGCGTGGATGAGCCATGAGACTTCTCCTGCATCGTTCGGGGCAGGACCGCCGCTGCGGTCCGTTCTGTGACGCCCTGAACGATGCGCGTCCGCGCTGATAACGACCTGACAAGGCGCGAGAAGCCACTGTCAGGCGCCGTCAGAGCGGACGCCGTCAGAACCCTGGTTCAGCCGTCCGACGCGTTTTCGCCGGCCTCAGCGGGTCGAAGCGCTGTCGTAGGCGCGGCGGGCCCGATCGACCGCGTCGAGGTTGGTGGCGGCCCATTCGGTGAGGTGGGCGAACAGCGGGGCGAGGCTGCGGCCGAGGTCGCTGATCTCGTATTCGACCCGGGGCGGGATCTCGGGGTGGTACGTCCGCACGATCAGGCCGTCGCGTTCGAGCTGCCGCAGGCGCTGGGTCAGCACCTTCGATGTGATCGTGGTGATCCGCCGTTGCAGCTCGACGAAGCGCTGCCGGCCGTACTCGTTGAGGGTCCACAGGATCGGGGTGGTCCACCGGCTGAACACGATGTCGACCACCGGGGCGATCGGGCAGGCCTGCTCCGGGTCGGCCGACGTGGTCGCGGCCTGCCCTGTCGTGTCGCCCATGCGGATCTCGGCCGTCCTGGGCGCGCCCACGCCGGCTGAGCAGAGGGTCAGCCCAGACGTCGAGAGGGTGCTGGGCCGGGCGCCCCGTACCTATGCCGAGTGGGCCCGCGCCAACGTCGCCGCCTTCCGGTGATCAGCACGCGATGACGCCGGGCCGGCCTCCGTGCCGCCCGGTTCCCGGCCGGCACGGCGTGTCCTCACCGTTCAGAAGGTCGCGATCGGGTTGACCGGGCTGCCGGACGTGCCGGCGAAGCGGGCCGGCGCGACCGCGAGGTGGAAGTCCCACTGGCCGAGCTCGGCAGCCGTCGTCGCGCACGCCTCCAGGTCGCAGTTGTCGAGCATCCACAGGCCCATGGCGACGAGGCTCACGGCGTGGACCGGCATCAGCACGTCGTCGTAGCCCGACGGCTGAACGTCCTGGGGGGTGTCGGCGCCGATCAGCGCGACCTGCCGTTCATGCAGCCACGGCAGGCAGGACGCGTGCCAGCCGGCCTGTGTGAAACCGCCGGCCGCACCGGCCTCGTGCCGGGAACGGCCATAGCCGGTACGCAGGAGTACCGCGTCGCCGGGCCGCACCCGTACGCCCTGGCGACGCTCGGCCTCCTCCAGGTCGTCAGGGAACACCCCCTGCCCCGGTTCCAGCCATGGCACCCCGCGAACCTTCGCGATGTCCAGCAGGACACCCCGCGTGATGATTCCGTTCGCCGCCGCCGTGACGGCCGCCCAGGCCGATCCCGTCGCGGCGTCGACGAGCGTGTGAGAGCGCCCGTTGTACATCGTGCCGTCCCAGAAGATGTGGCACGGCGAGTCGAGGTGGGTGAGCGTGTTGCCGTGGAAGGTGATGCCGAGCCGCTCCGACGAGAAGCCCCAGCGCCGGTCGGCGTGGAATGCGGATACCGGCATGTTCTCGGCACCCGGCATGTCGGCGGCGCACGGGCACGCGGTCGTCGACCGCTCCATGTCGTCCGGTACGGCGACCTCCCACGCGCACGACACACTCCTGCCGTGGCGCACAGCCCTCGCCGCCGCCAGCCGGACATCGTCGGTGATGTGATTGAGCGTGCCGAGTTCGTCGTCGTCGCCCCACCGTCCCCAGTTCGACAGCGTGTCGAAGTATCCGAGCACGTCGTCCTGCGTGGGCATCGATCGCTCTGCCGTCATCCCGGCATCGGCTCCTCCGGTTACGCGGCTCAAGGCGCCGCGGGCAGGCTGTCCCGCCGATGGGCGGGCTCGTCGGCGCGAGGTCACAGGCGGAACCCGGTCTGCAGGTGGACGACGGTGTCCTCCAGCACGGCGGGCAGATCGAGTTCGCCGCCCCTGCCGGCGCTGAGCCATGCCATCGTCATGGATCCGCAGAGCATGCGGGTGAGGCTGAGGATCTCCGGGTCGGTGGAGTCGCGTCCTGCCCGTTCGGCGAAGAGTTCGGCCATCGCCCGCATGCTGGTGGTCAGGCTGTCCATGTTCGCTGCCCACACCTCCGGAACGGTCACCACCAGCTGGGCCCTGTTCTGGATGTCCACGTGTTCCTGGCGGCTGGCGCCGGTGTCGTCGAAGGCGATGCGCACGGCGTTGAGCAGCGCGTCGACCACTCCGAGTTCGGCCGGCTGCTCCCGGAAAGCCTCGATACACGGCCTGATCATCATGAGGTCGTCGTCGAGCACGACCAGATCATGCTTGGTGGGAAATAGCGGAAGACCGTGCTCGGCCAGAGATCCGCGGCCTCCGCGACCTGCTCCACCGTGGTCGCGTGGTAGCCCTGCTCATCGAACAGACGCAGCGCGTGCCGCTGGATCTCCTGCCTGGTCCTGGCCCGCTTGCGTTCCCACGGCCCCTTCGGCGACGCGCTCTCGGCCAGCTCACTCATCCCCACGATCGCGATCCACTCCTCAAGCGGACGGCCCACAGCCGCAGCGGTCATCGTACGCCAGCACGCACGATGACCGCTGGCCTGGCGACGCTCGCACCCGACATCGTGGCGTAATTTCCCGTGTGAAGCAGGGCCCGCGTCCCGACCCTGGCGCAGACCCCGGCCGTCTTCGCGGGTGGCGGCCGATGGTAGGCTTCGCGGCCGGAGCGATCGTAGGACGATGTCCCACAAATCCACACGAGTGCCGCGGCCCACTTCGGTCCCTGGCCCCCGCAGAAGATTTACCCAAGGGAATTTCGTCTACCGCATTCCGTATGTATGATCGCACCGAAGTGGAGGGGAGTACTCCTTCGCGGCCACGTCGTCATCACGGACCCTTCCTCGGGACCCGGCGCGGTCGGTCCGCGGCGACGCGGGCGGAGAAGACCTCCGACGGACGTGTCAACGCCAAGTCGGAGGAGCTCTCATGCCCCCACCCATGCCTGTGCCCGCCTGGCTGTGGGCGGCCACCATCGCCGCCCTCCTCGCGCTCATCCTCCTCGACCTGATCATCGTCAACAGGAGGCCCCACAGGGTCACGATCGCCGAGTCGGCGCGCTGGATCGCCTTCTACATCGCCTGTGCCGTCGCTTTCGGCACCGGAGTGTGGATCTTCGGCGGCGATGACCAGGCCGCGGCGTACATCACCGGCTACATCACCGAGTACACGCTGAGCGTCGACAACCTGTTCATCTTCATGCTGATCATGGCGAGCTTCGCCGTGCCCGCGATCCACCAGCACCGCGTGCTGCTCATCGGGATCGTGATGGCGCTGGTCATGCGCGGGGTCTTCATCGCCGTGGGCGCGCAGGCCGTACAACGGTTCAGCTGGGTGTTCTGGCTCTTCGGCGGCGTGCTCATCTACACCGCGTGGAAGTTCGCCTTCAACAACAAGGACGACGAGGATTACGACCCCAACGGCGGCGTCGTACGGCTGGTACGCAGGCTGTTCCCGGTCACCGACGCCTACCACGGCTCGCGGCTGACCATCAAACAGGACGGCCGCCGCCTGCTGACCCCGATGTTCATCGTCATCGTCGCCATCGGCGGCGCGGACCTGGTGTTCGCGGTCGACTCCATCCCCGCGATCTTCGGCATCACCCAGGACGCCTACCTGGTCTTCGCGGCCAACGCGTTCGCGCTGATGGGGCTGAGGCAGCTGTACTTCCTGCTCGGCGGACTGGTGGAGAAACTCGTCTACCTCACCTACGGCCTGGCGGTCATCCTCGGCTTCATCGGCGTGAAGCTCGTCCTGCACGCCCTGCACAGCAACGAACTGCCGTTCATCAACGGCGGCGAGCACGTCACCTGGGCCCCTGAGATCAACAACTGGATCTCGCTGGCCTTCATCGTCACCGTGCTCGCCATCACAACGGTGGCCAGCCTGCTCAAGTCCAGGCGCGACACCCGCCTGGCCGCCACGCCGGCCGTGTCCGAGCCCGCCGACCGCGCCTGATCAGGGAGCAGGCTCGCCGGACGGCGGCGAGCCTGCCTCCGGCGTGGTGAATTCCCGACCCCGCCTTCTCACACCGAACCGCCGCGTCCGCGGAGCCACGTGACGGCATCAAAGCCCGCCACAAACCCGGCGCGCACTCCACCAAGGACCTGGTGGCCGTGTTCACCGCTCCGCCGCCGGCGCGACCCACGCGGACGTGCTGTTCGGTCCGGTGCCGCCGTTCCTCGACGTCCCCATCGGGACCGCGTCGCCCGAACGGTCGAAAGTGACGGCGGGCCGTCGCCTCAACCGCCGCGCCGCCGTCCGAGAGCGGCTGGCCCCGGCGGGCCGAAGTACGCAACAACGAACTCCGGCGGGACGCGGACGGCTACGTGCTGCTCACCTGGACGGTACGCAACCAGGACGGCCGTTCGAGCCCGTCGCCGACGTCCGATCTCCTGGGACCCCGCGCCGGCTGTGCCTCCGCGCGGCCGTGGCGGGCGGAGGCACAGCCGGCGGACCCGTGCTGTTCGAGGCCGTCCCTGTGCGGGTGGCTCGTCCTTGGGCCTTCCCACGACGAGTCGGCGGGTGTATCTGTTATGGAAATCGATTTGCATCGCGCGCGGTTCTTCGGACGACTCGATGAAGGGAATGCGGTGGCAGGTCAGAAAGGTCTCCCTCGAAGATCGTTCCTCGTAGGTAGCGGCCTGGGAGCCGCGGCGCTGCTGGCCGGTGGCGCGTCGCAGTTCATGACCGCCGGTGCGGCCTGGGCCGCGCCCGCGGGCGAACTGCACCAGGCAGCGCTGGCCAAGGGCCTCCGGTACGGCTCCTCGGCCGCGACGTGGCAGGTCCAGTCGGACTCCGCCTACGCGGCGCTGTTCGCCCGCGAGAGCGGGATGTTGCTCACCGAGGACGACCTGCTGTGGTACCGGCTCAAGCCGACGCAGGACTCACCTCTGGACTTCACCTACGGCGACCGGATCGTGTCGTACGCCGCCGGAAACGCACAGCCGGTGCTCGCGGCCCATCTGGTCTGGGACGAGGGGCTGGGCGACGGGTGGGAGCCGGACGCTCTGTACGACCTCGGCACGCAGGAGGCCCGAGACCTCCTCTTCGGGACGATCCAGCAGGAGGTCGCGCACTATGCCGGGCAGGTGACGGCCTGGGTGGTGGCCAACGAGGTGACCGACGGGCGTCGCAAGGACGCCAACGGGTTCTGGACGGAGGAACCCTGGTATCAGACGATCGGGCCGGCCTACGTCGAAGAGGCGTTCGCCCTCGCCCACCAGCACGACCCGGACGCTGTGCTCCTCATCAACGAGTTCGGGTTCGAGACCGGGCCCGACGCGATCGCTCGTCGGAGGTCGATGCTCAAGGCCATCGACCATCTGAAGAGCAGGAACGTGCCGGTGCACGCGCTGGGGATCCAGGCGCACCTGAACGCGGACGGGTTCGCCCGGGAGTTCGACACGGCGGCGTACCGGACCTTCCTGTCGGACGTCGCGGCGCGGGGGTTGTCCGTCTTCATCACCGAGATGGACGTGCAGGACGACGGGCTGGAGGCCGACATCCCCAGCCGCGACGCGGCCGTGGCGGACGTGTACGCGCGCTATCTGTCCGTGGCCCTCCAGGAGCCCGCGGTCAAGGTCGTGCTGAACTTCGGGCTGAGCGACCGCTATACGTGGCTGGAGGAGGACTTCCCGCGCCCGGACGGAGTCGCGCGGCGGCCGCTGCCGTTCGACGAGGACCTTCAGCCGAAGCCGGCGTACACGGCGATCCTGCGGGCCTTCGAGAACGCTCCGGCACGTCCGCCACTCTGATCAGCACCCTCCGGGCTCTGACCGGTGCGCCGGTCAGAGCCCGGCCCGTGGGGCCGCCCGCCCTACGTCGTGGAGCGCGGGTCGGCGCGGCGCGTCACAGCCGGTCGCCGTAGGTCTCGATGGCGTTGTCGCTGCTCACCCGCTGCCTGATCGCCGGCGGGAGCGCCGTCAGCGCGTGCCGCGGGTCGTCGAAGTCCCAGTGCGGGTAGTCGGAGCTGAACATCAGGGTACGGTCCGCGCCGGCGATCTCGCAGAGCACGTGCAGGTGGTGGCGGCGCTTCGGCTCCGGGAGCGGCTGCGTCGTGAACCGGACGTGGTCCACGATGTACTCGCTGGGCAGCCGTCTGACCCACGGCACCTCGTCGCGCAGGCCCCTGACGTTCTTGTCGAGCCGCCACATCACGTCGGGGATCCACCCCAGCCCGCCCTCGGTGATGATCACCTTGAGGTTCGGGAAACGTTCGAAGACACCGTGGCAGACGAGGCTGATCACGTTGGCCTGGAACACCTGGCTCAGCCCGCTGTGCCACTCGACGTAGTACGTCGGCGTCCCGCCCGCCATCGAAGGCGAGGTGCGGAAGATGCCTTCGCCCGAGTTGGGGTGCACGGCGAGCGGGATGCCGACCTCGCTCGCGGCCTCGTAGATCGGGTAGTAGTGCCGCAGCCCCATCAGCAGGTCGGTGAGCGGCAGCAGCACGCCGACGAAGCGCTCGTCCTCGGCGGCGCGCCGGATCTCCTGGGCCGCCAGCACGGGGTCCTGCGCACCGACCACGAGGTAACCGCGGTACCGGTCGTCGGCGTCGAACCAGGTCGTCGCGAGCCACTGGTTGTACGCCGAGGCGATCATCGCCGCGGCGTCCGGGTCGGGCATGGCCCCCAGCCCGAGCACCTCGCCCCCGATGAGCACCGCGCGGTCGATGCCGTGGCCGTCGAGCAGTTGCCGTGCCGTGAACGCCGGGTCGGCTCCCGGCGCGGACCCGTCCGGAGCGCGGGCGTCGTCGCGGAGCACCCCGGCCGGGTTGATGTAGAGCATGTTCCGCGGGATGGACACCGCCTCGCGATGCCCGATCGTGGTGAGGTCGCGGCGCTCGTCGAGGCCCAGGCGGCGCTGCTCGGCCTGGGACAGGAACGGCCGCAGCTCCCCCAGGCCGCTCTTGGTGACCGGGTGGACGTCGCAGTCGACGAGCCGGTAGCGGCTCGGCGCGTGCGTCCCGGCCAGGGGTTGGTCACGCAGGTCGGCCATGGGATCTCCTGTCCGGGCAGTGGTTGCCGAGATGACGCGGAACCGTCATAGTCATGGATAGCAAATCGATTGGCATCGCGGTAGAGAGTCAGTGGGTGGGCGCATGGAAGTTCGGGTCGGCAGCGTCGAGGACGTACGCCGCGACGGATGCCGGACCGTCGAGGTGAACGGGCGGCCGGTCGGCGTCATCAGCGTCGGAGAGAAGTTCTTCGCGATCAGCGACAGATGCCCCCACATGGGTGCGTCGCTGTGCAAGGGCTCGCTGGGCGGCACCTTCGTCGCCGCCGGCCCGCACGAGTACGTCTACGGCAAGGCCGGCCGGGTGATCCGCTGCCCCTGGCACGGCTGGGAGTTCGACATCGAGAGCGGCCGGTCGCTCCTGGAGCCGAAGCGCGTCGGGCTCAAGACCTACAAGGTCACCCAGGAGGACGGCGAGGTCGTGCTGCACGTGTGAGCGTCACCGCGCGCGGCCGGCGATGGACGGCGCGCCCGTGTGCAGGCCGGGTCCGAAGAACAGGAACACCACGAGGCCCTGGTGTCCGGTGTTGACGACCTCGTGGACGCGGGTCGCCGCGTCGTGGGTGACCACCAGCTCGTCCCGGCCGGGCTCGCCGCCGCGCACCTCGTGCCCGGCGAACCTGCCCTCCCCGGCCCAGGCGAACACGCTGTAGACGCCGGGCTCGCGCAGCCGGTGCACGCCGCGCGGCGGGAGGACGAGCCGCTTCCCCGCGTATTTGGTGGTGTTGTAGAAAACCCAGGTCTCCTCGCCGTCGCCGTCCGCGCCGTGCACGGGTTGCGGGCTGAGATGGCGGTTCTCGTAGAACCAGGGGTCGCCGTTGGTCTCCCAGTCCACGAAGCCGAGCGGGAACCGCTCGCCGTGCCGTTCGCGGTCCCGCGGGCGGACGTCCTTGAACAGCAGGTCCTTGGAGATGATCCGGCCGGCGTTCAGCGCCTGGAACATCGACAGGACGTCGGAGTCCTCCTGCAGTTCGAGGGTGAGGGCCGTGCCGGGCGCGTGCAGCACGCCGGACGGCACGTGGAAGCCCTCGCCGGCGACCTGGAGCTCGGCGCGGGCGTGCCGGAGGATGAGGTCGCTGTCCCAGTCGACGAGGTACGGCAGCAGCACCTCGTGCGCGGACCGCTCCGCGATCCACGGGTGCACGCCGAAGAACGTCTCCGGGTGCGCGCCCAGGTCGGCGCCCGGCAGGAAGTGGTACGACTCGTCCTTCGCGTTGCGGCCGACCAGCGCCGCGTATTCCTGGGGCGGATGGATGTGGTAGGGCAGCCGGTCGGCGTAGTCGAAGATCTTCGCGAGCCGGCCGAGCCCTGCGGGGTGTGCGGCGGCGTACGCCGCACCCATGATCGCCGCCGGGTCGGCGGCCACGGCGTCGCGCAGCAGGAGCCGCTCGCCGTGCTCCCCCACGACGTGGCTGAGCCCCTCGTCCTCGGGACCGACGGCGTTGTCCGCCTTCGTCGTCGAGGCGAGCCATCGCTCGCAGACGGCGCCGCGCTCCCCTGCGTCGTAGGCGTGCTCGGGAAGGCCCAGCCGCCGGCCCGGCGGCAGGAAGTCGCGCGCGACCCACGCCGGCTCGCACCTCAGCACGCCGTTCCCGGCTTCGAGCAGCCGGTCGAGCAGGTCCCGATCCGCCTCCGCCATGGTCACCCCTTGATCCCGGTGAGTGCGATGCCCTGCACGAACCTGCGCTGGAAGACGAGGAACACGATGATCATCGGCAGGGTCGCGATCACCGACCCGGCGAACAACAAGGTCCAGGACGTACGGTTCTGCACCACGAACAGGGCGAGCCCCACGGGCGCGGTGATCTTGTCGGGGCTGGACATGATGATCAGGGGCCAGAAGAAGTCCTCCCAGGCCCCCTGGAAGGTGAAGATCGCGTTCGCCGCGAGCGCCGGCCCGCACAGCGGCAGCACGACGGACCGGAAGATCCGGAACTCGCCCGCCCCGTCGATGCGGGCGGCCTCCAGCAGCTGGTCCGGGATCGAGAGCATGTACTGACGGAGGAGGAAGATGCCGAACGCCGACACGATCCCCGGCATGATCAGACCCCAGTAGGAGTCGAGCCAGCCGTGCCCGCCGCTCCCCATCCAGTCGTTGCCGCCGAAGAACGGGATGTGCTGGATGATCAGGTAGTTCGGGATGAGCGTGACCTGCCCGGGGACCATCATCGTGGCCAGGAACAACACGAAGATGGCGTTGCGTCCGGGAAAGCGGCGCTTGGCGAAGGCGTAGGCGCACAGCGCGTTGAAGAACGTCTGCAGCACGGTGATCGTGACCGCGACGAAGGCGCTGTTCGCGAACCACCGCCAGTCACCGTGCCCCTGGCCCTGCTGGGCCTTGGTGAGGTCACCGACGTTCAGGAAGCCCTTGTAGCCTTCCATCGTCGGGTCCTGCGGGATCCAGTGCGGCGTCGTGGAGAAGATCTCCCCCATCGGCTGGAACGAGGCGCTGATCAGCCAGGCGAACGGCGCCAGGAACAGGATGGCGAGCGGGGCGAGCACCAGGTAGGTGACCGTCTTCTGCCGCAGTCCGAAGTGGTTGCTCCCGTTCTGCGGTCTGCGGGCGGGCGCGGTGCGCTCCGGCGCCGCCTGACGCGCGCCCGCTCCGCCGGCTACGCCGCCCATGCGCCGGACTCCCGCCGGGAAAGGCGCAGCTGGAGCGCCGTGAACACGAGCAGCATGAGGAAGAGGGCGAACGCCAAGGTGCTGGCATAGCCCATGTCGAAGTACTTGAACGCCCAGAGATACATGTAATAGACCATCGTCGTCGTCTTGTTGACCGGTCCGCCGCTGGTCATCACGAAGATCTGGGTGAAGACCTGCAGCGAGCTGATGATCCCCATGACGAGCAGGAACAGGGTGGTGGGCCGCAGGGCCGGGATCGTGACGTACCGCAGGCGCTGCCACGCGCCGGCGCCGTCGATGCGGGCCGCCTCGTAGAGCTCACGGGGGATCGCCTGCAGCCCGGCCAGGTAGACCACCATCGAGAACCCGGTGCCTGCCCACACGCTCATCAGGACGACGGCCGGCATCGCGAGGTTCTTGTCCGACAACCACAACAAGGGATCGTCGATGATGTGCGCCTGCAGCAGGTAGTAGTTGAACAGCCCGTAGTCGCCGTTGTAGAGCCACTTCCAGAGGATGGCCGACACGACGAACGGGGTGACGACCGGAAGGTAGAACGCCATCCGGAACAGGCCGCGCATGCGCAGCGGCAGGTTGAGCAGCAGCGCCAGCAGCAACCCGGTCCCCATCGACAGCGGCACGGAGGCGCCGCTGAAGTAGATGGTGTTCAGCACCGACTCGACGAACCGCTCGTCGTGGATCATGTCGCGGTAGTTGGTCAGGCCGACGAACGGCTTGTCCGGCTCGATGATGCTCCACCGGTGAAAGGTCAGGTAGACGGCGAAGACCAGTGCCGCCAGCGTGAAGACCGAGAAGATCAGCATGCCGGGCATCAGGAAGACGTACGCCGACCGTTCCTTCCAGACCCGGGCCGGGAGGCTGCGCCGGTCCGGGTGCGGGAGCGCGGGTCCGGAGCCTCGCCGAGGCCATCGCCCTCCGGTCTTCACCGGCGCCGTGTCCGTCTCGGTCCGCACCAGCGGCTGCGCCATCACTGTCTTCCTTTCTCCGTACGCCGCCGGGCCGGGCCAGGCCGGTCCGGCGCACGCCCGGTCAGCCGCGGGCGAGGATCGCCCTGCCCTGCTGGGCGGCGTTGTCCAGCGCCTCCGCTGCGGTCTGGTCGCCGTAGATGGCCTTGCTGAGCTCCTCGTTGAGGATGGTCTCGACCCGCGGATACTTCGGGTTGGCGACCGTGCTCGCGACACCGCACTCCATCAGGTCGGCGAAGGGCTTGAGCACGGGCTTCTCCTTGGCGAGGTCGTCGCCGTCGAGCAGCGACTTCGTCGGAGGCAGCAGCGTACCCTCGGTCTTGTACGTCCACGCGGCCAGGTTGTCGGGCTGCGAGAGGAACTCCATCCACAACCACGCGGCGTCCGAGACCTTCGTCTGGTTGAACATCACCAGCGAGTCCCCGGCGAGAGTGGTCTTGCACCCGGCGGCCCCTTCGGGCAGCGGCGCCGCCGCCCACTTGCCTTCGATCTTGGGGTACTCGTCGGCGAGCGTGCCGGCGAACCAGGCGCCCGCCACGTACATCGCCACGTCGCCCTTCGCGAACGCCACGCGGCCGTCGTAGGAGTTGGAGTTGAGGTAGTCCTTCGGGGAGTACTTGGCGAGGTCCACGTAGAAGGCGGCCGCCGTCCTGCCCGCCGGGCTGTCGAAGGCGATGTCCTTGCCGTCCTTGGTCAGCGGTTCGCCTCCGGCCTGGTGGAGCCAGGGATAGTAGTAGTAGGCCGCCTCCGAGGCGAACATCTCGAAGCCGTACTTGCCGTTCGGAACGTCGGTGAGCTTCTCGGCGGCGGCCCTGAACTCGTCCCAGGTCTTCGGCGGGCCGTCTATCCCGGCCTCCTTGAAACGGTCGGTCCGGTAGAACAGGCCGGTCGTCTCGCCGTCGAAGGGCAGGCCCCACATCTTGCCGTTCCAGGTGACGAACGTCCTGAAGCCGTCGACGTAGTCGTCCGGCTTCACGACCTCGCTGCGGCTCATGTAGTTGCCGAGGTCGACGAGTGCTCCCCTGGCGGCGTAGTCGCTGGTGTCGCTGGCGTTGATGTAGGCGACGTCGGGGGCCGTGTTGCCGGCGATGCGGGTGCTGAGCACCTGCTGCGCCTGCTCTGCGGGGGCGTTCTCGAACTTGATGGTGATGTTCGGGTGCTTCTTGTGGAACTCGGCGGCCATCTTCTTCATCTGGGGCTCGTTGCCGACCCAGGAGAAGAACGTCACGGTCTGCGGCGAGGCCGGGTCCTTCACCGCACCTGTGCCCTTGCCGAGGTCGGTGTTCGCGTTCTTCGCCTCGCTTCCGCACGCCGAGAGGCTCAGAACGGTCGCGAGCGCCAACATGATGATCGCCGGGGCCGTCCAGGATCCATGGTTTCTCACCACACCGCTCCCTACTGTTCGCTCAGTGGAAGATCAGGGCTTCGACTGATGCAAATCGATTGGCGCCTGGCGGGCAGTCTCGCCAAGAGCTGTGCTTTTTGTCAATGGATTCACGGTGCGCCACCTCACATTGTGACGGCCCCGAGATCCCCGGAAGCGGGGCTGCCCGGCCACCTGGAGCGGTCCGACGGAGCGGTGCCGTACCGGCGCCGGTAGGCACGGCCGAAGTGCGAGAGGGTGTTGAAGCCGGCGGCGTGACACACCTCGGTCACGGACAACGACGTGGAGGCGAGCAGGGAGCGGGCGAAGCGCAGACGGCGCTCCTGGAGGTAGTGCTGGAAGGACGAGCCGGTGTACTCCCGGAACCGCTCGCTGAAGTAGTTCGGCGACAGGTGCGCCCGCCGGGCGGCGTCGGCCAGTGAGATCGGCTCCCGGAAGTTCCTGTCGACGTAGCGGACCGCGGCGCGCAGCTCGCCGGCCACGGCGGGACGGCCGGCCGCCGCCTCGACCGGCTGGCGCCGCGCCAGCTCGACCACCAGGCAGCCCACGAGCGCCTCGACCAGTCGCGCGCTGCCCAGCCGTGGCTCCTCGAACTCGGCCTGGAGCCGGCGCAGGTCTCCTTCCGCGGCGAGGAAGTCGTCGGCGTGCCACGGGAAGTCACCGGCCGAAGGCGGCCCCAGGCCGGCGAGCTGCCGTTCCATGAGCGCCGGGTCGATGACCGTGTTGTAACAGCCGAGCGGCTCGGGACCGGCCGGCCGGATGGCGTGGAAGTCCGCGGGCGACAGCAGGAAGGCACTGCCGCGGCCGATCGGACGCGCGACGCCGTTCACCACGTGGTCGGCCTCTCCCGAGACCACCAGGCACAGCTCGTAGTAGTCGTGCCAGTGCACGTCGACGGTGCGCAGCCGTGGGCGCATCACCCGCGCGCCACGGTCGGGGAGGAGCAGCGACTCGGTGCTGAACCGCTCGACCAGGTCGGTCATGGAGACCCGCCCCATCAAATCGTTTTGCCGCAAGATTCCCCGTAGAATACCCGCCATGTTGAGGAGCGAGGCTGCGTCCAGCCAACACTCTCGCGTGACGATCGCACAGGTCGCCAGCCGCGCCGGGGTGAGCCCCACGACCGTCTCCCACGTGTTGTCCGGCAAGCGCGCGGTCCGGGCCGCCACCCGGGGCACCGTGATGGAGGCCATCCGCGAGCTCGGCTACCGGCCGAACATCGTGGCCCGCAACCTGCGGACGCGGCGGTCGCACATGATCGCAGTCGTCGTTCCCGACATCACCAACCCGTTCTACGCCGTGCTCACCCGGGGCCTGGCGGACGCCGTCGACGCCGCCGGGCACGGGACCTACGTCTGCAACACCGACGGCCAGCACGACCGGGAGCGCAAGTTCTTCCAGGACGCCATGGACCGCGGCGTCGACGGCATCGTCTTCGCGTCCGGCGAGACCGCGTCACAGATCGAGCTGGAGGAGGTCGACCAGCAGATGCCCATCGTCTGCATCGGTGCCCAGCTCGACCATCCCCTCTGCGACGCGGTCATCCCCGACGACGAGACCGGTTCGCGCGCCGCCGGTTCCTTCCTGGCCGCGCGCGGCTACGAGCGGATCGCGATGATCCAGGGCCCGCCGCACTACGGCGTGGCGCGCACCGCGGGCTTCCGCTCGGCCATGCAGGTCGCGAAGCGGAAGGTCCCCGCCGAACGCCTGGTGCGCGGCGACTGGACCCGCAAGGGGGGCTACCAGGCCATGAAGACGCTCATGGCGCTCAAGGACCGGCCCGACGCCGTCTTCTGCGCCAACGACCTGATGGCGATCGGAGCGCTCGACGTGGCCCACGAGCTGGGGCTCTCCGTCCCTGAGGACGTGGCCATCGTCGGCTTCGACGACGTCGACGCCGCCACGATCGTGACGCCGCATCTGACCACGGTCCGCAACCCGGCCTACGAGGCCGGCGGCACGGCGGGCGACCTGCTGATGAGCCGGATGTCGGGCCGCTACACCGGTGCCGGACGCACCGTCGTGCTGCCCTGCCCGCTGATCGAACGCGGCACCGTCTGAGCGGCGGCCCCGGGCCGGCGGGCCGTCACGCGTCCGGGAACGTCACCACCGCCTTCACGAATCCGTCGGGCTTGTCGCGCAGGGTGGCGAAGGCGGCGTTGATCTCCTCCAGCGGGAAGCGGTGACTGACCAGGCCGTCCATCGGCAGCACGCCACCGGCGAGGAGGCGCATGCCGGCCGACATGCCGCGCATGATCACCGCGAGGTCGCGGAAGTGGGCGTTGACGATCGTGAAAGCCATCCAGTTCCAGTAGGCCAGCGGGAGGCTGCGGTCGGCGCCCTGGTGGAAGCCGACGATCGCGATGGTGCCGCTCATCCTGGTGGTGTCACCGCACGCCGTGAGCGCGCTCTGGGTGCCGGTGCACTCGAAGGTGACCTCGGCGCCGCGCCCGCCGGTGAGGGACCGTACGACGTCGGGCAGTGACTCCTTCGTCACGTCCACGGTCCGGGTCGCGCCGAGCCGCGCGGCGCGCTCCAGGGCGTCGGCGCGCGCGTCCGCCACGATCAGGTGCCGCGGCCCTCGCAGCGCGGCGAGCTTCTGCACCAGGTTCCCCATGAATCCGGCCCCGATGACGACCACGTCGTCACCCAGGCGGGGGTTCGCCGCCTCGACGGCGTTGACGGCGCAGGCGATCGGCTCCGCGAGCGCCTCGTCGAGCGGGCCGTCGCCCGCCGGGAAGGAGTGGTCCGCGCGCACGGCGACGTACTCGGCGAAGCCGCGTTCGGCGACCCAGACGCCGACCCGGTCCCCGACCGCCGGCGCCGTCACCTCGGCGCCGGCTCCGGCGACCACGCCGCTGACCTCGTGGCCCAGGTAGCGGGCCTCCCCCGCCGGCGGACCGGTCAGCCACTGGTCCAGGTCCGACGCGCACACGCCCGAGGCCGCGACGCGGACCAGCACCTCGCCCGGCTCGATCGGCGGGATCGGAGCCTGCTCGACCTCGAAGTTCTCGCGCCCGCGCAGCGCCGCGATCCTCACGGCAGCTCCCCCTCGTGGAAGACCACGATCGTGTAGACGCCCAGCGAGCCGAGGCGTACGACGTGGGCGCCGTCCTCGCGGGCCGGCTCCAGCGGTGTACGCGTCCCGTCGCTCGCCACCACGGTGGCCCGTTCCCGGGCCTCGGGCAGCCGCACGCGGAGCGGGACATCGGTGAGCACGCGCACCGCGTCGGCGTCGCGGTCGTAGTCGTAGTTGACCAGGTGCAGCGCGTAGGAGCCGTCGGCCAGGTGCTGGACGTTCGCCGCGACCGGCGCCGTGGTCTCGACCTGCCGCCCGTGCGGGAGCAGCTCGCCGGCCACGGCACGGTGCGCGGTGCGGACGTTCTCGTGCCGCGGCAGCGAGCGCGCCACCCGATCGGTGACGACGACCGTCCCGCCGGCCGCGAGATACCCCTCGACGGCGGCGGCCTGGGCCTCGGTCAGGGCGAAGACGTCCGGCAGGATCACCGTCGAGTACCGCAGCAGCGCCTCGGCGCCCGACCGGTCCGGCGCGGTGACGCCGTCCGTCCAGATCACCACGTCGTACGGCACCGCGGCCTCCGACAGCGTCCTGGTCACGACGCGGTACGGCACCACCACCGACTCGTCGCGCGCGTTGGCGGTGTTGTCGCTGACGTCCGCCTTGCCGATCAGCTCGCGCGTGCACCCGACGCTGAAGACGACCGCGACCTCGTTGACGGTCCGGCGCGCGAACAGCCGCTCGTGCTCGGCCAGAAACGTCTGGATCTCGCGGGCCGGTTCGTGGGGCGCGTAGAAGGAGTCCTCGATGACGCTGCCCATCCACGAGCCGTAGGGCACCGACATGTTCACGCCCATCGCCGCCGCCTCGAACAACGACAGCCGGAACAGGTCGTACCCCTTGCCCTTCCCGAGCAGGGCGATCAGCTCGGGAACGACCCCGCCGTACGGGTTCTCGACCACCACGACGTCCTTGTCCCCGGCGAAGGCCGCGACGTACCGGTACCACTCCGGCTGGCGGTACGTCGTGTTGCGCATCTCCGTGATGACCAGGTCGACGTCGTCGGCGAGGGCGAGGTACATCGGCTCGCAGTTGAAGAAGTTCCCGGAGACGATGATCTCGCGGCCCTGCGAGCGGGCGTACTCGCGGGCGTAGCCGGCGAGCTCGGCGAAGTACTTCTTGATCGACAGGCACTGGAAGGCGTAGTAGTCGCCGAACAGCGGCGCCGACTCGCGGCTCGCCTTGAAGTCGTGGCCCTGCGCGAGCAGCCACTCGCCGTAGTGGAAGGTCGCGAGGTCGGTCCCGTCGAGCACGGGGTCCACCGCCGGGAGCCCCTGGAGGTAGG
Organism: Nonomuraea sp. K271; assembly: GCF_009908215.1. Taxonomy (NCBI): domain Bacteria; kingdom Bacillati; phylum Actinomycetota; class Actinomycetes; order Streptosporangiales; family Streptosporangiaceae; genus Nonomuraea; species Nonomuraea sp. K271. The sequence goes on from NZ_JAAAHR010000025.1 coordinate 60,768, forward strand.
CGCGGAACCCCTTCACGCAGTCCTTGCAGAAGCAGGCGCCGTACTGGAAGGCGCCCATCGGCAGCTCGGCCTCGTCGAGCTGGATGCCGTCCACGCCGGCGTCGATCTGGATCCTGATCACGGCTTTGAGGTACTCGCGCCAGACCGGGTTGTTGCGGTCCATGTAGAAGCACTGGTGCTCGCGATCCGGGCACTCCACCCAGTGCGCGTGGCAGGGCCGGCCGTGGATGTCGCGGGCCACGCACTCCTCGATCAGGTCGGTGACCCACTCACCCTCGGAGTTCACCAGCCCGCCGGGGAAGTAGTGTTCGAGCGGCTTCCAGAGCTTCGGGTAACGGTTGGACGAGAACTCGCGCAGCCCCATCCAGTCGCGCTTGCCCGCGCCGCGCAGCTCGTTGAGGGCCAGCACGGCGTCCTCCTGCTCGCTCAGCTCGACCGGGAACTCCCAGCCCTGAGCCTCGAACACGATGCCCAGCACCTTGATGCCCCGCTCGTGGCAGGCGGCGATGAACTCGCTGTCGTTGACGAAGCCGTAGAAGCGCGAGCGGGCGTCGACCGGGCCGAACGCCTCCTGCTCAAGGTAGGGCAGGGCCAGCGAGCCGCCGCCCATGGACGCCCACACCAGCATGGTGGCGCGGTAGTCGACGAGATCGTCGATCATGCGCAGACGGCGGGGCGGAAGACTCGGGTGGTAGCAGTGCTGGCGGGGAAACCAGGCGTCGAAGTAGACACCGCGGTGCATGGACGTCCCTCCTGGGCGGACGATTCAGATGTGGACGTGCGGGGCGAGGGTGCGGTGCGCGATGGCCAGGCCCTTGCGGACGCGGCCGGGGTCACCGCTCCAGACCGGGTCCTCGTGCTCGACGGAGACGACGCCCTCGTACCCGTGCTGGTGGAGCGCGTCGATCAGGCGCCGCCAGTCGACCTCGCCGAGGCCGGGGATGCGGTAGCGCCACCACCCGCTCACCCAGGGCCGCCTGCCGAGCACCTGCCCGAACACCCCGTACCGGTCGCGGGCGGTGGCGTGCACCTCGACGTCCTTGGCCTGGACGTGCAGAATGCGTTCGGCGTGCGCCTCCAGCGCGGCCAGCGGGTCGATGCCGAGCCACACCAGGTGCGAGGGGTCGTAGTTGAGCCACAGCCCGAGGCCGGCCATCCAGTCCCAGAGCTCGGGTGAGTACGCCAGGTTGGCCGGGTAGCCGTCGGGGTGCCAGCCCTCCATCGGGCAGTTCTCGATCACCAGGCGCACGTCGCGGGCCGCGGCGTACTCGACCAGCGGCGGCAGCACCCGCTCGGCCAGCCGGAGGTTCTCGGCCGTCGTCAGCGTCACGTCGCGCCCGACGAAGGTGCCGACAAGGCCCACGCCGAGCAGCCGGGCGGCGTCGACGCACCGGCGCAGGTGCGCGTGCGTCGCCTCGCGGACCGCGGGGTCGGCGTGCAGGTTGTTCTCGTAGTACGCGACCGCCGAGATGCTCAGGCCGTGCCGGTCGAGCATCGACGTGACGCGGTCGGCGTCGGCCTGCCCGAACGCCTCGACGTTCAGGTGAGCCGCCTCCCAGTCGCGGCCGGGCCGGTCGGGCCAGGCCGCGACCTCCAGGGAGGCGTATCCGTGATCGCCGGCCCACCGGGCGATGGCCTCAAGGGACTCGCCGGGCAGACAGGCCGTCAGCAGACCCAGTCTCATGAGCCGCGCCTCACACGTTGGCGTAGTCGTTGCCGGCGCGGTCGGCCCCCCGGGCCAGCCAGATCTTCCAGCCTTCGTTCTGCGGGACGTCCCGCATCTTCACCGAGCTCGGGAAGTACCGCATGGTGTAGCCGGTGCGGCGGGTGGCGCTGGTGTTGGCCCGCGCGCCGTGGACGATCCGGCCGTCGTGCATCGAGAACTCGCCGCGCTTCAGCTCGAAGTAGACGGCCTTCGACTCGTCCACACCGGCGAGCTCGGCGTGGAACGTCTGCTCGGTCATGTCGGTCGGCCGGTAGCCGTCCGAGAACCCGCCGTTCAGGTGCGAGCCGGGGATGACCCTCATGCAGCCGTTCTCCTTGTACGAGCCGTCCTCCAGGGCGAGCCAGATCGTGACGATGTTGTCGTAGTCGTCGAAGCGCCCCTCCCAGAAGGCGCTGTCCTCGTGCCACGGGGTCGCCCGGCCGGTGAAGGGGTCCTTGGAGATGAAGTGGCTCGACCAGAGGGCGATGTCCGGGCCGATCAGCGGCTCGACCCAGTCGAGGACCTCGTCGGACAGCAGGTGGTCCAGCAGCCGCTCGTCGCGGTAGTGCGGCGTGTCGAGCTCGTCGGAGAGCTTGTCGCCCTTGTCTCTGAGATGCTCGTTGAAGATCAGCTCCAGGTGCGAGAGCCGATCCTCAGGAAGCAGCCGGCGGCCGGGCAGCAGATAGCCGTTCTCGCGGAAGAACGCCACATCAACGTCGGTCAGGGTCTCGGTCATCGTGGTGCCACCTTTCCAGGCAGAGGGAATCCGGGAACCGGGCGGGAACGACGCTACGTCGCCGTGACCAGGGCCACGACGCCTATCTTCGGCTGGGCTCGGCTTATCTTCCGGGGCCGCGCCGCGCCACGTCGGCGTCAGCCTCTGTCCAGGGCTCGGATGATGTCGGTGAAGAGCTCCATGTCCTGCACGTAGTCCTCCGGGGTCGTCTTGGGCGCCGCACCTGTGGTGACCGCCTCGTGGAAGTGCTCGAGCTCGTAGGTGTAGGGGTCCTTGAGGTGCGGGCGCCGCACGGAACGCTCGTAGGATTCACCGTCGGTGAGCTCCAGATGCAGCGTCGTCGGGAAGTGCCGCACGTAAGGCGTGTCGTACTGCACCTTCATCGTGCCGGTCGCTCCGTACACCTCGATGTAGGTGTCGTAACGCAGCTGATCGTCCACGCCTGTCTCGTAGGTGACGACGAAGTCGCCGTAGTCGAGGAGAGCGACGACGTAGCCGCCGCTGCGCCACATCTTCGCCGCGGAGACCTCTTTCGGGCGGCCGAGCAGTTCCCGCATGGCGGACAGGTCGTGGCTGCCGAGACCGCAGAGCAGCCCGTAGGTCCACTCCAGCTCCTGGGGGACGTCGCCCAGCGCCTCCTTCACCAACGCCGAGCGGCGTGCCCACTTCTCGTCGATCGCGTGCTGGGGGACGTCGCCTGGCCGCTCGACGTACGAGGTCTGGTCGATGATCAGCCGGTTCTGGCCGATCACGTCGTGGACGCGCGCGTAGCGGATCGGGCCGAGCTCGGGCAGCCTCTCGACCGCCTCGGTGAACGCCGGCGCGAAACGCCGCATGTAGGCGACCATCACGGTCCTTCCCGACCGGTCGCGCGCCGCGATGATCTGCTGCGCCTCGCGGGGGCTGAGGCACATCGGCTTCTCGACGAGCACGTCGAGCCCCGCGTCGAGCGCCGCGATCGTGGCCTCGGCGTGGTACTCGTCGCTGTTGAGCACGAGCACACAGTCCAGGCCGCCGGCGGCCAGCATCTCCCGGAAGTCGGTGTGGCGGCGCTCGACCCGATGGCGCTCGCCCAGCCGGTCCAGCAGGCCGGGCGAGATGTCGCAGATGGCCGCGAGCTCGTAGCGGTCGCCTAAGGACTCGATGACGGGCAGGTGGATGATCTGGGCGACCTCGCCCAGTCCGATGACGCCGACGCGCAGCTTGCTCAACTCTGTGCCTTTCGGTGGTGGGTGGTCCGGAAGGGCGACCGGTCAGCCGCCGGAGGAGACCGTGCCGTCGGGCTGATGCGCGCTGATGCTCTCTCCGTAGGCCATGCAAATCGGTTTGCTTCGGCAACGGTAAAGTGCCGCGCACCCTCCGGTCAACGGCCGGTCAGATGCGGCAGGGGCGACGCTCCCGATGCGTCAGGACCTTTCCGCGTCCGCCGGGCGGCTCAGGGCACGGCTCAGGGCACGGCTCACGGCAGGGCCCTCATCCGCTCGTGGAACAGCTCCCGGAAGGCCGGCGCGTCCACCGCTGTCGCGATCCGGCAGTTGGGCTCGGGCGGGTTCTCCCACATCAGCAGGTCGGCCACCGCGACCCCGCGCGTGACCCGGCCGGCCGTCTCGACGGCGACGTGTGCCTCGCTCCAGGTCACCAGGTCAGGACGGGTGACCACCGCGACGGCGAGCGGGTCGTGCAGCGCGCAGCTGCCCTGCTCGATCGCCTCTCGAGGCTTGACCCGCTCCTGGAAGTCGATCCAGGCCTCGGTGTGGCGGGCCGCGATCCGGCCGAACTCCCCTCCGGACGCCAGCGCGCGGGCGTCCTCGCGGCTCAGCCGCACGCGGCGGGTCACGTCCAGGCCGACGAAACGCAGGGTCGCGCCACTTTCGCACACCGCCTGGGCCGCCTCCGGGTCGCACCAGAAGTTGTACTCGCCCGGCATCGCCGCGACGTTCGTCTGTTCGAGGAACACCCCGCCCATGACCACGATCTCGCGGACCGCGCGGGCGACCCCGGGCGCGATCGCGAGCGCACGCGCGACATTGGTCAGCGGTCCGATCGCGACGATGGTCAGCCGCCCCGGCTCGGCGAGCACCCGGCGCGCGATCTCCTCGGCCGCTTCGACGCCGGCCGGGGCGCCCTGCACCACCGGTACGTCGCGGCGCCCGAGCACCCCGAGCAGCTCTCGGGTCAGCCGGGTCGAGCTCACGACGTCGCCGTTGCCGCCGACCGTCGTCACCGTCTCGACACGGAGGCCGGGGTCGGCCAGGGCCAGCGCGAGCGCGAAGCCGTCGTCGACGTCCGCCCCCGGCGCCCCCATGGCCAGGTCCGTGTCGAGGATGATCCGGACCGGCTCCCGGGTCAGCGACTCGCCCACAGCAGACCCCGCTCGGTCAGCGTCCGCACATCAGGGTGGTCGAGGTCCTCCAGCTTGTGGCCGATCGTCGAGACGAAGACCCTGCCCTTCCCCCACTGGCGGGTCCAGACAGCGGGGCAGGTCAGCTCCTCGCGCCACGGCGTATCGTCACCGACGCCGAACGTGGTCGTGGCGAGCACGTCGTTCAGCTCGTCGGTGAGCACCCAGTACTGCTCGGTGTTCAGCTTCCAGCGGTCCAGCCCTTCGACGATCCGGTGCCCGCGCCTGTCCGGCACGACGGCGACCTCGTGCTCGACGAAGCCGCCGGGGTGCGCGGCCCACTGGCCGCCCGTGAGGTGGAGATAGTCGGGCGAGGCCCGGAAGGAGTCGCAGATTCCCCCGTGCCAGCCGGCGAGACCTGTGCCGCCGGCGACCGCGGCGGACAGGCCGAGCACCTGTTCGCCGGTGGCGACGCCCTGGGTGTAGCACTGCACGACGAGGTCGGTCGCGGCGAGCTTCTCGCCGTCGGCGTACACCTCGGCACTTTCGTGCACCTCGACGGCGTAGCCGTGCTCCTTCAGGAACGGGATGAACCGCTCGGTCGCCTCGACCGGGCTGTGCCCCTCCCAGCCGCCCCGGACGATCAAAGCCCTGCGGTTGCGCCCGCTGTCCATGCTTCTCCTTGGTTGAGGATCCGGTTGGGACTGTAGCCAATCGATTTGCAGACCGCCAGGGACGCACTTCGGCACCGGCGATCAACGTCAGGCCGCGGCGTGCGTGGCCGCCCGTTGTCCGGGGCGCGCGGTCGCGGGTCACCTGCTCCGGTCGTTCCGGCTGAACAACCTGTCGAGGTGCAGGTCGATCGCGGCGAGCGCGTCGCGCGGGCTGATCACGCGCAGCTCGATCAGGGGGGTGAACCCGGTGAGGGCGAGGAGCAGGTCGGTCTCGGTCGCCGGGTCGCGGCCGGAGTCGATGTGCCCGTCGGCGATCGCCTGGCGGACCAGCCGCTCGACGAGGGCCCGTCCTTGCACGAGGCCGCGTCGCGCCTGCTCGTGGACGGCCTCGTCGTGCAGCGCCTCCAGGACGTAGGCGGCGCTCATCCGGCTGGTCGCGCGGGCGTCGGCGTGCAGAGGGAGCATTTCCGCGAGCGTCAGTCGCAGCACGTCACGAGGGTGCGGGCGGTCACCGAGCTCGCGCAGGCCCCGCTCCACGCGCAGCGAGGTCTGCTCGGAGGCGAAGTCCATGGCGAAGGAGAGCATGGCGGCCCGGGAGGCGAAATAGTGCTGCAACTGCCCGAGGGACATACCCGCCTCCCGCGCCACCACCCGCATCGTCAACTGCGTGACGCCGCGCTGCTCCACCACCTGCCACAGCGCGCGGGCGATCGCTTCGCGGCGTTCGCGATGATCCACCTGTTTCGGCATCGCCGGCCTCTCCCTCGCAATTCGCAGCCGTTTCCCATACAGTTGACATAATACAGCCGACTTAAAATCTTGAAGGAGGAAACGTCATGCTCGGACCGCTGCCGGAGCGGCCAAGGGTGCGTACCGCCGAAGGTGTGGTGCAGGGGCGCGGGCGGAAGGGACACGCGGTGTTCCGCGGCATCCCCTACGCCCGGCCCCCGGTCGGAGCGCTCCGCTTCGCCGCGCCCGCGCCGCCGCACCGCTGGGAGGGGACGAGGCAGGCGGTCGAGTTCGGCCCCGTGGTGCCGCTGTCCCTGCCGATCGACGTGCCCCCGCAGGGCACCGACTGGCTGACGCTCAACGTCGGCACTCCGGATCCCGGCGCGGCGGGACTGCCGGTGCTGGTGTGGATCCCCGTGGGCGGCTACCTCTCGGCGGCGTCGAGCGACCCGATGTTCGACCCGGCGGCGCTGGCCGAGGCGGGACTCGTCGTGGTGACCATCAACTGCCGCGTCGGCGCGGAGGGATTCGCGTTCCTCGACGACGCGCCGCCCAACCGCGGATTCCTCGACCAGATCGCGGCGCTGGAGTGGGTGCAGCGCAACATCGCCGCCTTCGGAGGCGACCCCGGCCAGGTCACCGTGGCCGGGGTGTCTGCCGGGGCAGGGTCGGTCGCCGCCCTGCTGACGATGAAGCCGGCGCGCGGCCTGTTCCGGCGGGCCATTGCCCACTCGGTGCCGGGGCTGCACAGCACCCCCGCGCTGGCACGGCAGGTCACCGCCGCGTTCGCGGACCGGCTCGGCGCGGCGGCCCCCACCGCCGAGGCGCTGCGCGACATCGACCCATGGCACCTGGCCGCCCAGCTCACCTCCTTCAACGCCGGCCTCCACGCGCACCGGGAGAGCTGGGGACGCCTCACGGAGACCGGCACCGCGCTGTGCCCCGTCGTCGACGGCGAGGTCCTCCCGGAAACGCCCTGGCCCGCGCTGACCGGCGCGCGCGCGAGCGGGACCGAACTGCTCGTCGGCCACACCCGGGACGAATTCCGGTACTTCAGCGTCATGAGCGGACGGTACGGCACCTTCACCGAGGAGGACGCCCACGCAGCCCTGGAACTGCACGCCCCGCAGCCGGACGGCGCGCGGGCCTACCGTGCCGCGTTCCCGCAGGCAGGCCCGGAGGAGCTGGTGGAGACGGTGTACTCCGACGCCCTCTTCCGCATGCCGTCACAGAAGCTGGCCGAGGCGAACGCCGCAGCCGGCGGCACCTCGTACCTGTTCGAACTGTGCTGGAACGCCCCGGTCCTCGGCGGCATCCTGGGCGCCTGCCACAGCCTCGACGTGCCCCTGGCGTTCGGCACGCTGGACAGCCCCGTCGGCACCCAGCTCATCGGCGAGGAGCCCACTCCCGAGGCCGTCGCGCTCTCCCGCGAACTCCAGGAGGCATGGGTCCGCTTCGTCACCACCGGCGACGCGGGCTGGTCCGCCCACCGGCCCGACGGGCATCTCACCCGCGTCCTGGACGCCGAGCCGCAGACCCTCCCCTACCCCGAAGAGGCCTCCCGCCGGATCTGGGATGGCCACCTCCCCGCCCCCTTCGACGTCTCGTAGGGCTGCGCCACCTCGGATCAGCGGCGGTGCAGCGTGAACCAGTACGTCGGCACATCGTTGGTGCCGGGCGTGACGTCGGTGAGGTCCCAGCCGGTGAAACGGGTACGCAGCTCGTCGGCGGTGACGCCGCTCCAGCCGTCGTCGAAGCCTTCAGGCCCGTACCCGAACATCAGCAGCCGGGCGCCCGGCAGGGCACGGCGGGTGATACCGGCGGCGTAGGCTTCCCGGCGGTGGCGGGGGATGCCGCAGTAGCAGCTCAGGTCGAAGAACAGGCTGAACCCGTCGCCGACGTCGAGCTCGTCCAGCCGGGTCACGTCGCCGCACAGCAGCCTCGCCCGCCGACCGGCGGCCTCGGCCTTGGCCCTGGCCTGCTCGACGGCCCGGTCGACCAGGTCCACGCCTACCACGTCCCAGCCGTGGCCGGCGAGGTAGACGGCGTTGGTGCCGGTGCCGCAGCCGAGGTCGAGCACCCGCCCGGGCGGCAACGCCTGCGGCCCCTCCACCGTGTCGACGAGCTCGGGAGCCGGCACGCCGTTGTCCCACGGCGGCCTGCCGGACGCGTAGTAGGCCTGCAACATCTCCTTGACGGCGGCCTCCTGCCCGGCGTCGTCGTCCCTTCCCTGACTGAAGTGCAGCCATGCCGCGCGCTCCAGATCCATTGCGACTCCTTTTCTAGAGTTGGTTACTAGAGATTGTATCTAGTTATACACGCGAGCTCGGTGGCTGTCCAACGTGTCCCCATCGGAGGCGGCCGAGAACAAAGCGAATCGCGCCGGCGTCTAACGTTCCGTGATCAGTGCGACACGTGCTTGCGCCGCCGGACCTGTCCACGGCCCGGCATGACAAACGAACGAGCCCACGACGTGCGGGACGACGCCGGCGCCTTCCGGGTGGCACGCCGTGCCGGCATGCGCGGTGCGCCCGATCCCACCTCCGCTCTCGGCATCGCGGCCGTCGCCATCGGGCTACTGGTGTACTTCGTGTCCATGGCGGCGGGACAGGGCGTCGACTCCCTCACGTCCGACACGGTGCTCTTCGTCGTCTTCCCCCTGGTGCTCGCCGCCGTCACGGGAACCACGGGGGTGCGCGAGGCATCCGTCAGGCTCAGGATGCGGCGGGCATGGCGGCGCGCGGGGAGCGGGGAGGTGGTGCAAGGGCTCACCGGTGTGGCTCTGCGCGAGGGCCGCACGGTGGCGGGCTATCCGGTGCGAACGGTCATCGCCCGGGTGGACGGGCGGGCGCGGTACATCCGCCTGGCGTTCGCACGAGCCGACGAGGCGGGGCGGCTGCCGCCGGGGCCGGTGCAGGTCGACCTGTTCGACGGCCCGCCCGTACGTGGCCCGGCGCGGCTGCGCCCCGGCCACGGGGGTGTGGTCTGGGCGTTCGCGACGCGCCACGGCGACCTGGTCGTCGAGGAGGAGACACGGTACACGGTCGAGGACGGCTGGCCTGACAGCGGCGGAGACGCCGAGCCTTCTACGGGGCCTTCTACGGGGCCTTCTACGGGCTGGCCAGGCGGCTCCGACGGCGACGGGAACGACGGCGACGGCGGGGAGTAGATCGCTGCCCGGCGGGCGGACAGCGCCTAGGCTCCCCGGAGTACTGCCCTGCCACCGAACGCTTGGGAGGAAAGCGTCAACCCGGCGTTGTCCCTGGCGGCCGTCCGGGCCGCCAGGGACAACGCCGGGCGCAACAACGTGGTCGACCGGGTGGAGATCCGCCACAGTGACGTGTTCAGCGAGTCGCGGCCTTTCGACCTGATCGTCTTCGACCCGCCGTTTCGCTGGTTCGCCGCGCCACCTGTTCCAGGCCGCCACCACTGACGAGACGCGCCCGCCGCCTGACAACCGCCGCGTCGAAAAGAGCCGGCGGCCGTGATGTCGAGAACGTGGCGCCGGCTCCGTCCTGGGTACGCGGCCGGCCACGACGGCCCGCGCCGGCCCGGAGAGAACGACGACGAAAGGCACGACCGTGGAACCGTACGAGGTCACCGAAGTTCTGAACCGCCCGCTCAGCCGGGAACTGCTGGCCCGCGACCTGACCCGCCTGGCCTACGTCGCCAAGGACGGCACCCCGCGCAACATACCGATCGGGTTCACCTGGAACGGCTCGCAGATCGTCATGTGCACGGCGAAGAACGCTCCGAAGCTCCCGTCCCTGCGCCGCAACCCGCAGGTCGCCCTGACGATCGACACCGAGGTGCACCCGCCCAAGCTGCTGCTCGTCCGGGGGCGGGCCGAACTGGACGTCGTCGACGGCGTCCCGGAGGAGTACCTCCAGATGAACGGCTCCTACCAGATGACCCCCGAGCAACGGACCGTCTGGGAGAAGCAGGTGCATGCGCTCTACGACGGCATGGTCCGGATCGTCGTGACCCCGACGTGGGCGAAACTGATCGACTTCGAGTCGACCATGCCGACCGCCGTCGAAGAGCTGATCCGGCGGCAGGAGGAACGTCAGCGCGGCTGAGCGGATGTGGGATCATGCTTCCCATCGCGCGTCACGACGGGCGCAGGTGCTCGATCGTGACGTGGTGCCGCTCGGACAGCCGCTGGGCGATCAAACAGCGGTGGCACGCCTCGGGATCGCGCTCGGCGCGGCTCGTACGGGTTCGGACCGGAGGCCGCGTCAGGCGACGGCAGTCCCTTCGAGCTCGACCATCAGATCGGGGATCGCCAGCCGGGTCACCCCGAGCATCGTGGTGGGCGGCGCCACCCCTGCGGCGCCCAGCCGCGACGCCAGCACGCCGTAGTGCTCGAAGAGCCGATCGACGTCGGTGGTGTAGACGTCGAGCCGGACGAGGTTCGCGAGGGACATGCCGGCCTCGCCCAGCACGGCCTGCAGGTTGTCGAGGCTCAGCGCCAGCTGCGCCGCCATGTCACCGGTATGCCGGGGCTTGCCCTCGGCGCTCATCGCGCTCTGCCCGGCGCAGAACAGGGTCCGGGTGTGCCCGGAGACGACCTCTGCCTGGTTGTACCCCAGCTCCAGCGACCACGCCCACGGGTTGACGGCCGTTCGCTCCACTGCCATATCGGTTCCTTTCACGTCGTCGGCCCGGTGGCCGCCGGTTCGTGGTGATCAGCCTCCCAGGGAATCACGACATCTTTTGTCGTATATTTCGGTAGATTCGTCGCATGCGTGCCGACCGGTTGGTCAAGCTGGTCCTGCTGCTGCGCCGGCACGGCCGGCTGTCCGCGACCACGCTGGCCGGCGAGCTGGAGGTGTCCACGCGCACCGTGCTGCGCGACATCGAGGCGCTGTCCGCGGCCGGCGTCCCGGTCTACGCCGAACGCGGCCGGCACGGCGGTTTCGCGTTGTTGCCGGGCTTCCGCACCGAGCTCACCGGCCTGAGCCACGACGAGGCCCTTGCCCTTCTGGTCGCCGGGTCGCGGCGCGGCGCGCAGGCCTTCGGTCTCGGCTCGGCGCTCGCTTCGGCGATGCTCAAGGTGGTCGACGCGCTGCCCGAGAGCTATCGCGACACCGCGGCCGGGGCGGCCGAGCGGCTGCTCATCGACCCGGAGACCGACCTCCTCTCGCGCCGGCTGGTCGGCGAGGAGACGCCGGACGCCGTCACGGCCGCGGTGCTGCGCGCGGTGTTCGCCGGGCACAAGCTGCGCATCCACTACGCGGCCGTGAACCAGAGCACGAAATGGCGCACGGTGGACCCGATCGGCCTGGTCACCGTACGCGACAAGGGCTACCTGCTGGCCACGCGGTCCGGCGAGGACCGCACCTACCGGCTGTCCCGGATCCTGGCCGCCGAGGTGCTGGCCGAGCCGGCGCAGCGGCCTGACCGGGTCGATCTGGACCGGGCCTGGCAGGAACGCGGCACGCGCTTCCGTACCGGCGGCGACCAGGTGACCGTGCTGGCACGGGTGGACCCGCGGCGGCGGGAGGACCTGGTGGGCACCGCGCTGGCCGTCCTCACCGAGGAGGCCGGCCAGGACGGCCGGCTGCGGCTGGAGGTGACCTTCCAGGACCGCCGACACGCCGAATGGGCGTTGTGGCAGCTCGGCGCGTACGCGGAGGCCCTGGCCCCGCAGTGGTTGCGCACTACGCTGCACGACCGCGCCACCGCGATCGCCGCCCGCTACGAAGCGTCCCGTTGACGGGCCGCGCTATCGCCGCGCTAATCGCCCGCCAGCGCCGCGTTCCACAATCGCCGCGACCGTAGCAGGCAATGGCACAAGGAGGCAGGACGTGAGCGTGCTCATCGACAAGGCGCTGGCGCTGGTACTTCCCGAGGTGAAGGCGTCCGCGGCGCCCTGCACGTGGCAGTACAGGTGCTCCCCGGCGGGCTATTACAGGAGGCAGTGCTGCCACATGTGCTCGTCCTGGCAGCGGATCGGCTCGACCTGCCCGGTCTAGGAGCGCCGAAACAGCCGAGCTCCGCGAGGGGCCGGCCCGTTCTTGGCCCGTAGCCGCGCAAGGCCCCCTGTGCCGTGAGGCACAGGGGGCCTTCGCGTGCGGTGACCCGGGTACGCGCCGGTGCGCGCCGACCTCGACACGGACGTGCTCCGAGGAGTCGAAAGGCGCCCTGGTGTGACGCCCGGTTCGGCGAGGGCAGGGGAAGTCGTACGCCCCGCGCCACGCCCGGGTTCCGGGCCGGTAAGGGGGCCGGTTTTCGGTTAACCGTTGACCCTTCGTGTGAACGCCGTGTATACATGCGCCATACACGCTGGATCCCACCCAAGACGGCTCAGTGTCAGGCCCGGCGACCTGGAGATGTCATGGCGATGATGAGCAGGCGAAGCTTCCTCGCGGGGAGTGCCGCCGCGTTGGGGACCACGACTCTGGCGGCCTGTGGCAACCCGGTGACCCTGCCGGAGTCCATGGAGGCCGTCCAGCCCAATGCGGGCGGCCCCAGCCGTGGCGGAGCTCTCTACTTCGGGCTGTCCACCGATCCGGCCAACCTGGATCCGCACGTCTCCACGGGCAGCGCGTCGGACTATCTGCGGCAACTCGCGTACAACGGCCTGGTCCAGTACGACGGGTCCGGCGAGATCATCGCCGACCTCGCGAGCGAGTTCGGCTGGAGCGACAGGCTGACGTACAAGGTGAAGCTGCGCCCGGGTGTGCGGTTCCACGACGGGTCCACCCTGACGGCGGAGGACGTGGTCTTCTCGTTCCGCCGCATGATGGACAAGGAGACCGCGGCGACGTCGGGGCCGCTGCTCGACCAGGTCGACTCCGTCGAGGCCGTGGACGCCACCACCGTGGCCTTCAGGTTCAAGCAGCCCGACGTGGCCTTCCCGTTCGCCCTCGCGGCGCCCACTTCGAACGTCGTGTCCAGGAAGTGGATCGAGTCGGGCGCGAACACCAAGACCCAGATGATGGGCACCGGCCCGTTCCGGTTCGTCGAGCGCATCCCCGGTGTCAGCACCACGTTCGTCCGGTTCGACGACTACTTCGAGCCCGAACTGCCCTACCTCAACGGCATCGTGTTCCAGCCGATGGGCGATGACTACGCGCGGGTGACGGCGCTCCGCACCGCCACCGTCGACATGATCGACTATGTCCCGGCGACCCATGTCGGGGTCATCACCCGCAATCCCCGACTGCGGTTCGCGTCCGACAAGACGTTCGGTTTCGGGTTCGTCGGGTTCGTCACCACGCAGCGGCCGTTCGACGACGTACGGGTCCGCAAGGCGATCGCCCTGTCGATCAACAGGCCGTCGGTCCTCGACACCGCGCTGCTCGGCAACGGGCGGCCCATGGACGGGGCTCTCATGCCCGAGACCTTCGCCCCCTACGCGAGCCGGCTCGACGGCTCCATGCCGTACGACCCCGAGCAGGCGAAGTTCCTGCTCAAGCAGGCGGGCCAGGAGGGACTGACGCTGCCGGTGGTCACCACCAGCTCCTACTCGGTCATCGCCCGGCCGGCGCAGGCGATGCTGCCGGGCCTGCGCGCGGCCGGCATGAACGTCAACCTCACCCAGCAGGAGTGGCTGACCTTCCGGGCCAGCGTGGCCGGCAAGACGTTCCCGGTCCACTCGTGGGGTACGGCGCCGAAGTTCGGCGATCCGGCGTCGCTGAGCGACTTCATCGGCAGCTCCGGCGCCTTCGCGGAGAACCTGGACTTCCGCGACGACAAGATCGACGACCTGCTCGCCCAGGGACGAAGGACGACCGACCCGAACCTGCGGAACGAGATCTACCTCGAGGCCGAGAAACGAGCGCTGGAGCTGGTCCCGATGACCTACACCATCCGCCGCGAGCAGGGCGAGGCTCACTACACCTACGTCAGGGGTTACGAGCATCCGCCGAAAGGCGCGTGGACCGCCACGGCTCTTCGCCGGACCTGGATGGAGAAGACAGCGTGAGTCGTTTCCTTGTCAGACGATTCGGCCAGGCCATCGTCCAGCTGCTGCTCGTCGGGAGCATCGTGTTCTTCCTCGCCCGGCTCATTCCCGGCGACCCCGCCAGGGCCGCGCTGGGCGACGCCGCCACGGAGGAGCAGGTGGCCCTGACCCGGGCCGCGATGCACCTCGACGAGCCCTTCCTCGGGCAGTTCTTCGGATTCTGGGCGCGGCTCTTCCAGGGCGACCTCGGCACCTCCATGATCAGCGGGCGTGCGGTGATGCAGGACCTTCCCTCCCGCATCGGCAACTCCCTCGAACTGGTCCTGCTCGCCCTGGCGGTCTCCCTGGTGGTCGGGATCGTGCTCGGCCGCATCGCCGCCACCCGCGCCGACAAGCCGGCGGACCACGCGCTGGTCGCCGGGTCGATCTTCGGGATCTCCCTTCCCGTCTTCGTCGTCGGGACCCTGCTCCTGCTGGTGTTCGCGGTCCTCTTCCCGATCCTGCCGCCCCGCCGGTTCACCTCGCCGTGGGAGGATCCCGTCGCGCACCTGCAGATCCTCATCCTCCCGGTGGTCACGCTGGCGGCGGCCTCATGCGCCGTGATCACCCGGATGACCAGGGCGGCGATGCTCGAGACGCTCAACGCCGACTACGTCCGTACGGCACGGGCCAAGGGGCTCGCCGAGAAGCGGGTCATCAGGCGTCACGCGCTGCGGACCGCGATGTTGCCGGTGGTCTCCATGACGACCGTCGAGCTGACGACTCTCATCGGCAGCACGGTCCTGGTCGAGACCATCTTCGGCTGGCCGGGAATGAGCTCCCTGCTCATGAACGCCGTGGGGCAGCGCGACTATCCCGTCATCCAGGCCGTCGTTCTCGCCGCGGCGACCATCGTCATCCTGGTCAACCTGGTCGGAGACCTGGCTGTCAGGGTCCTCGATCCTCGGGCGGAGGACAACTGATCATGGCAACCGCTCCGGAGTCAGTGGCGCAGGCCCTTCCTGACACGCCGTCGCGTACGAACGGCGGCAGGAAGCCCTTCTTCAAGCGCATGCTGGCCAACCGCAGGACGTCCGTCGCGGGGGCCTTCCTCCTGCTGATCGTCGTCGTCGCGGTGTTCGCGCCGCTCATCGCCCCCCACGACTACCGCGACATCGTCGGCAAACCGCTGACCTCCGGCGGGGCGCTGGGCATCGACGACTTCGGCCGTGACGTCCTGTCCCGGCTGATCATCGGGCTGCGTACCTCACTCGGCGTGGCCGTGTCGGCGGTCCTGGTGGCGGGGGTCATCGGGGTCGCCCTGGGCCTCGTGGCCGGTTACGTCGGCCGGTGGGTGTCGACGATCATCATGCGCGGCATCGACGTGCTGCTCAGCTTCCCCCCGATCGTGCTGGCGATCGCGGTGGTGGCGATCCTGGGCCCGGCGCTGGTCAACGTCGTGCTCGTCATCGGCGTGCTCTACATCCCGAGGTTCACGCGCATCGTCTACAGCCAGGTGCTGTCGATCAGGAGCATGGAGTACGTCGAGGCCTCGAAGATCATGGGGACGAGACCGGCCGACATCCTCGCCAAGACCATCCTGCCGAACGTGTCCGCGCCGATCACCGTCCAGCTCAGCCTCTCGGTGAGCTTCGCCATCCAGATGGAGGCGGGCCTGAGCTTCCTCGGTCTCGGCGCGCAGCCGCCGCTGCCGTCGCTGGGCACGATGGTCGGCGCGGGGCGCGACTTCCTGGAGGTGCAGCCGACGCTGCTGATCTACCCTTCCGTGCTCATCATTCTCGTCGTCCTCGCGCTCAACGTGTTCGGCGACGGCATGCGCGACCTTCTCGACCCCCGGCACCGCGGCAAGAACTCCTGACCGCTTCCCAGAGAGGAAACTTCATCACCATGGCCCTTCCCGCCACGCACAGGCTCGGCGAGCTCTCCTGGACCCAGGTCAAGGAGTTGGCGGAGCAGGATCCGATCATCCTTCTGCCCATCGGAGCCGTCGAACAGCACGGGCCGCACCTGCCGATCCACGAGGACTCCATCGTGGCCGAGTGGGTCGCGGACAAGCTGGCGAAGGAGAACGGCTGCTATGTCGCGCCGGCCCTCAACTACGGGCACTCCGGCACCTTCCGCGGCTACAACGGCAACCTGTCGCTGAGCCAGGCCACGTTGCGCAACGTCACGTACGAGATCATCGAGGCTCTGGTCCAGTCCGGATTCCGGCGCGTCATCATCGTCGACAACAACGGCGGGAACGTCGGGCCGGTCACCGGCGCCGGCCTTGACGCGAGGCGCGATTTCGGGGTCCTGATCGGGCACCTGTATCCGTGGCAGCTGGGTTACGCGCTCATGCGCGACGTGTACGACGACCCGGCCAAGGCGTACGGCCACGGGGCGGAGCCCGAGCACTCGGCGATGCTGGCGATGTTCCCGGAGCAGGTGCAGAGCGACCTCGCCGTGGCCGGCGGCCTGGAGTCCGCCGACGGCTGGACCCCGACGAGCTACACGGAGGCGGCGATCCCCGGCCACGACGTCCGCGGGACCGTCTTCTGGGACTTCTCCGAGGTCAGCGTCACGGGATGCACGGGCGACGTGAGCCTGGGCAGCGCGAAGACCGGCGAGATCTGGATCGATCGGGTGATCGGCTTCTGCTCGGCGTACATCCAGGAGTACGACCGCAACACCTCGGTGAAGTAGCTGCCGCTCCCTTCCTGTACGAGCACCTGAGGAGAGGCCATGACGACCGGCACGACGACCGGCACGGAAACCGGCACGACCCCTTCCGACACGATCCTCGCGGTCGAGCGGCTCTCGGTGGACTTCCAGATCGCCGGCGAGTGGACGCCGGCCGTGAAGGACGTCAGCTTCTCGGTCGCCAAGGGCGAGGTGGTGGCGCTGGTCGGGGAGTCGGGCTCCGGCAAGTCCGTGAGCTCGATGTCCGTACTCGGGCTGCTGGGGCCGAACGCGCGTCGCCGCGGCAGCATCCGTTTCGGCGGCACCGAGCTGCTCGGACTCGACGAGGAGGCTCTGCGCGCCATCCGGGGCAGGCGGATCGCGATGATCTTCCAGGAGCCGATGACGGCGCTCAACCCCGTCTACACCATCGGCGAGCAGATCGTCGAGGCGATCCAGTGTCACGAGCCCGTACCGGCGGCCGAGGCGCGCGCGCGGACGCTGGAGTTGCTGAAGAAGGTCGGTATCCCGGAGCCGGAGCGCCGCATGCACAGCTACCCGCACCAGCTCTCCGGTGGCCAGCGTCAGCGCGCGATGATCGCCATGGCCGTCTCCGGCTCGCCAGAGGTGATCATCGCCGATGAGCCGACCACGGCGCTCGACGTCACGGTCCAGGCGGAGATCCTCGAACTGCTGCGCCGCCTGCGGGAGGACCTCGGCTCAGCGGTCGTCATCATCACCCACGACATGGGGGTGGTCGCCGATCTCGCCGACCGGGTGGTGGTCATGCGAGAGGGCCAGGTCGTGGAGGAGGCGCCGGTCACCCGGCTCTTCTCCGACCCGCGGCATGAGTACACCAGGAAGCTGCTCTCCGCGGTGCCGCGGCAGCAGCCGGGCGAGGAGCCGGAAGCGGACGCGGACGACGCCGGTGGGAGCACGACTCTCCGGGTCGCCGATCTCGAGGTCGAATACCCGGGGCGGCTGGGCCGTAAGGGCTTCAAGGCCGTACACGGAGTCAGTGTCACCATCGAGAAGGGCAAGGTCCTCGGCCTCGTGGGCGAGTCCGGCTCCGGCAAGTCCACGATCGGCCGGGCGATCGTCGGCCTGGTGCGGGCGTCGGCCGGCTCCATCGAGATCTGCGGCCAGAACGTGACGAGCCTCAAGCCCAAGGAGCTGCGCGGCCTGCGCAGGAAGTACTCGATGGTCTTCCAGGACCCGGGGTCGTCGCTGAACCCGCGCCTGTCGATCGGGGACTCGATCGCAGCCCCCATGATCGTGAACCGCTACGCGGACCGCCGTGCCGTCCAGCAGCGGGTGCTGGACCTGCTCGACCAGGTCGAACTGCCCACGGGCTGGGCCGACCGGTTCCCGCACGAGCTGTCGGGCGGTCAGCGGCAGCGCGTCGGCATCGCCCGCGCGCTGGCGCTCGATCCGGAGCTGCTCATCGCCGACGAGCCGACGTCGGCGCTCGACGTCTCGGTCCAGGCCACCGTCCTGCGGTTGTTCCAGGACCTGCAGGACAGGCTCGGCTTCTCCTGCCTGTTCATCAGCCACGACCTGGGCGTGGTCGAGCTGCTCTCCCACGATGTGGCCGTACTGCAGCACGGGCGGCTTGTGGAGAGCGGCCCCGCCCGTGACGTGCTGCGCGATCCGCGGACGGACTACACCAGGAGGCTGATCGCGGCGGCGCCGGTGCCCGATCCGGTCGAGCAGGCCGAGCGCCGCAGGCTCTGGCGGGAGATGGCCGGGTGAGGGCCCCGGTGGCCCGGGAGCCGCGCCGGTCACCTCAGGTGGGAGACGACCGTCTCGTCGGGGCGCAGGTGATGCCGCAGGGTGCGCTCGGCGGTGTCGTAGTCGTGGTCGGTCAGCGCCTTCAGCAGGGTGCGGTGCTCGGGAGCGATGACCTCGAGGCGTTTGGGGCGCAGGGACACGGCGCTGACCGCGATGCGCTGGTGCCGCGGCTGGAGGCTCGTGTAGAGGTCGATCAGGATGCTGTTGCCGGTCGCCTTGACGAAGGAGAAGTGGAAGAAGAAGTCCATCTTCGCGTGTTCGGCGATGGCGTCCCGGTCACCGGCGCGTACCCGCGCCACCCGCTCCGGGTCCTCCATCCGGTCAAGGTGCTCGGACAGCCGGACGGGGATGTCGATGTTCTTGCCGCAGAGGATCCTGAAGCCGTGGAGCTCCAGCAGCAGTCGCATCTCGTAGGTCTCGAAGAGCTCTCCGGCCGTCACGCGCCGCACCTGGGCGCCTCTCCTGGGGAGCAGGTCGATGAACTTCTCCGCGGCCAGACGATGGAACGCCTCGCGGACGGGAGTCCGTGACACCCCGGCCTCGTCACAGACGAGCTTCTCCTCGAGGAACGTCCCCTCGGGGATCCGCCCGCTGAGGATCGCCTCCCGCGTCCACTGGTAGGCACGCTCGCCGGCTGTGATCGCCCGGCTCTGGCCGAGTGACTGATCCATGCCACCCCCTCACCCTATGTATACACAGTGTATACCAAATCTCCGAAGGAGACCCATGACGCAGGACAGAAGGTACGCCGCCTGGTTGTCAGGTCCCGGTTTCGCCACGGCCGAGATCGTCGCCGGTCTGGGCTACGGCGCCGTGGTCCTCGACATCGAACACGGCGTGTTCGACCTCGCAGACCTGGACCGTTTCATCCCGTTCCTCCGAGGGCTTGGTCTCGAGGTCCTGGCGAAGGTGCTGGGGCCGGAGAGGGGGCCGATCCAGCAGGCTCTCGACTTCGGCGCCACCGCCGTGGTCGTCCCCCATGTCGAGAACGCCGCGCACGCGGCCGCCGTCTGCGCGTACGGCAAGTTCCCGCCGCTGGGCGACAGGAGCTTCGCCGGGGGCAGGACCTCGCGGTACGGCGGCCACGACGACGACTGGATCGCCCGGCAGGACCGCGGAACCCGCGTGTACCCGATGATCGAGGACGCGGGAGCCATCGAGCAGATCGTCGACATCCTGACCCTCCCCACGGTCGACGGCGTCTTCGTCGGCCCCAGCGACCTGTCCATGCGCCGCGGGCGGGGCGCCTACACCCGCTCCGAGAGCGACTTCGCCGACCTCAGGCTCGTGGCGGACGCGGCCCGCGCCGCCGGCAAGCCCTGGGTGCTGCCCGCCTGGTCCGCCTCGGAGAAGACGTTCGCGCTCGAGAACGGAGCCGACCAACTCGTGCTCACGATGGAGCACGGCGCTCTCATGGCCGGGTTCGGGGCGGCGCTCGACGAGACGAACGCCCTGGCCGCCGCCACCCGCCTCTGAGCCTAGGCTCGACAGGCGGGACCGACAGAAGGAAGAGTGATGACCACGCTCGTCGCCGGAGTGGCGCTGATCGCGACACTGGCGGCCTTCGCCCAGGCCCTGAGCGGCTTCGGCTTCGCCCTCGTGGCCGTACCGCTCGTGACGCTCCTGACGGGACCACAGACCGCCGTCACGGTGGTGACGGCCCTCGGATGCGTGCTCGCCCTCGCCATGGGCGTCCAGGAAAGGCGTCACGTGGCGGGGAGGACCGTGGTCCTGGT